>DAIRER010000036.1:0-9542 GCA_036795495.1 Pseudobdellovibrionaceae bacterium
GCTCCAAGAATTAACACCACAATAAAATCTACCATCCTTAGTTCCTTTACTGTTTTGGAAACATCCATGTCTCCCATCTGTCTATTAGGACAGACCCTTGCAGTTCTGCGGTTAAAAGGAACTTAATAATTTATCAAAATAAGATTTTTTATGAAAAAAGGGTCCAGTTCTGGAATTGACAATAATAATAATTAATTTTACAGATAACAGACAGATCTGTCCTAAATAGTCCTTTAAAATATGTGCCCGGGTGGCGAAATTGGCAGACGCACTACCTTGAGGTGGTAGCGCTCGAAAGGGCGTGCTGGTTCAAGTCCAGTCCCGGGCACCAACTGAGAAGAGCCAAAATGAGAGTAACTAGAAAACAGGCAACCACTCTAAAAGGGGCGATTGAGCATTGGAACCGTAACGGACTTCTGGACGAAAAAACGACCAGCGCAATTCAGCAGGATATTGAAATCGTGCCATTTGATTGGAAACGACTGGCGAAATATTCTTTTTGGGTTGCCATCATATGTACCATTACTTCTGTTGGAGCCGTGCTAGCGGATACGGCTTTACTCGCACTATTGGAATCTATTTTCAATGCCCCTAACATCGTGAAGTTTTTTGGTCTTTCAATACTTTCGGGACTTATCTATTGGGCCGGAATCCGAAGACGAGCGTATCATCCAAACAAAGTATTTAGTAACGAAGCGATTTTGTTTTTAGGAGTCATTGCTACCGCTGGAGCGATTTATCAATTAGGCATGGTGTTTGATTCGGGCAGCGGCCATTTTTCGGTGCTTTTACTGTTGTCTTTTATTATTTATGGAGTCCTTGGTTATTACTTTAAGTCTAATCTCATTTGGTTGTTTGCACTGATTTCGTTTGGAAGCTGGATGGGAACCGAAACAGGATACGCTTCAGGTGGGGGTGCTTATTATCTTGGAATGAACTATCCACTCCGCTTTGTTCTTTTCGGCGGGCTTCTTACGGGCCTTGCTATTTTATTAGAGAGAAAAATCTGGTTTGAGTATTTTTTTCGTTCAACTTTAGCGATGGGACTCCTTTACTTATTTATTGCGCTTTGGATTATGTCCATATTTGGTAATTACGGCGATATGACCTCTTGGAGACAGGTTAGACAATTTGAACTTTTTCACTGGTCTCTATTGTTTGGATTAGCGTCAGCTGGAGCTATTTATCACGGGCTTAAGTTTGATAACGGAATGACCAAGGGCTTTGGGATTACCTTTTTGATGATCAATCTTTATACCCGATTTTTTGAATACTTTTGGGATTCTATCCATAAAGCCATTATTTTTGCTTTATTAGGAGTTAGTTTCTGGTTTTTAGGAAGCCATGCCGAAAAAATATGGAACTTGGGCGAAAACAAAAAGTCGCCATAAACTAAAATTATTAAATTAATAATTTTGAGGCGTAGTACACAAGGGCCGTTCTAAACTCGTCTAGTCCCGGGAATAAATTCAGTATATTTAGAGGTCCAGATCAATAAACTTTGTTCGATCTACTGAACAAGGTTTGTTGACTTTGTTCAGTAGATCGAACAAAGTTATAATTATGAATAAAGACAGGCTTTTACAGATAGTTATAGATCAGCAAGAAGAACTAAAACACGAGATTAACCGTGAAGAAATGATTCCAAGAGAGCAAGATGCCTGGCTGCACCAAGTGATGGACAAGACGCCTGTTAAAATCATCATGGGAATTCGCCGTTCGGGAAAGTCAACCTTACTCCTGCAGGCTATCAAAGAAAAACGCTTTATCTATTTTAATTTTGATGAGGAAAATTTAAGTCAGATCTCTTCAAGTGACTTGTCTTTACTATTGGAATTGGGACAAAAAATAATCTTAAATCCGCAGTACTATGTTTTTGATGAAATCCAAAACATTCAGGGGTGGGAGTTGTTTATAAACAAGCTCCATAGAAAAAAGATGAATGTTTTACTGACGGGAAGCAACTCACGACTTTTAAGTAGCGAACTTGCGACTCACCTAACGGGAAGACAAATTTCAATCGAGTTGTTTCCTTTTTCGTTTTCTGAATATTTAAAAAGTATGAAAGTTAATTTTTTAAAAACTGAGCTGATGTCTTCAGACAGCAAAATTCTCGCAAAAAACCATTTCTTAAACTATATGAGCCGCGGGGGGTTTCCAGAAATTTTAAACGAAGAACTCGATTCTAAATATTCTAAAATGTATCTGAAAGAACTTTATGATAAAATTATTAGCCGTGATCTCGCTCAACGAAGAAAAATTAAAAACATCAAAGCTTTGAAAGAGATTTCATTACACATGCTTTCTCTTTATTCCTCACAATTCACTTTTCAATCCATAAGAAAAACATCTTCAATCAAAAGTGTAAATACAGTAAAAAACTATGTAGAGTATTTGCAAGAAGCCTATTTGGGATTTATACTAGAGCCCTTTTCCTTCAAAATTAAAGAACGAATTTCTCTTCCAAAAAAATATTACGTGATCGACACTTCTTTGATCGATGTCATTGCAGGTAAGACCGTTGATGATCGAGGAAAAAAACTTGAGAATATCGTGTTTATCGAATTAAAAAGGCGTGGACTTGAAATTTACTACTATAAACAGTCTTCCTATGAAGTTGATTTTATACTTCGAGAGGGTAAAATAATTGTTGAACTCATTCAAGTTTGCTGGACAATAGAAGACATAAAAACTAAAACTCGAGAAATAAAAGCACTTGTTATGGCTTCTGCAGAATTAAAATGTAAGAATTTAACATTGATTACTTTTGATGAAGAAGAGCAAATCACCCAAGATTCATTAAAAATAAATTGTGTGCCCATTTGGAAATGGCTCCTAAATCGAAATCATATGCAAAAAATAACTTAAAGTTACCAATGGTATGTGGATAGGAATATCGTGATTTACTTAATTGGTAATTCACACTTTTTGATTTGTAAGATATCTTGCCCATTGAATACGATATCAGATTGCATAAATTGACTCAAAAATTCTAGATCCTTCTGACTAAAATCTGAATATGCGTGTATAACATCAAAATTTTTAATCAAACCATTAGACAATTTATAACCTGTCGCAAAATCATTTTTAGTTTTGGAGATTTTGAATTCAATTAAAATTTGAGATAATTTCTTTAAATCAGAATCACTCCATGAGTTAAAAATACAATCATTATTTATAACCACAGAAGGTGGTATTTTTCTTTCTGTGCTGGAATTATTTTCGCAACCCAAAAGACCCAATAGGCTCAAATTCGAAAAAATAATTAATTTAAAAAGCATTTTCATATGCATCCTCTCAAAAAACCAAACCATTTTTCATTTCAAATTTCATTCGATGTGTTAAATCTGAATTCACAAAGAATGAAATAAGGTCCATAAATATTTTCGCAAGATCTGGTGACCTTAGCATCTCAGGTGGGTTCAAATTTTCAGAAATGATTTCAATTTGTTCGTTAGAAATCAACGCACTATTGGTACTGTATATTTTATTTACTTCAAGACCCAGCAGAAATCCTTTTGCAAATGAATTTTCTTGTGCATTATTTTTAATCACAGATTTAACCCAATTATTTGAAATTTTTTGTGATTCTTTTTGGTCTTTAAGAATGGAAACAGGTATTATTCTATTTTGAGATGCAATAAAGCTTATATTCACCTTAATTAGTTCATTTTTTAAATCACATAATATCGGCAAACTTCTACTGGAAATCCGAGTCGTTCCATCTGTGAAGTATTCAAAAGATTTCTTAATGTTTTCTTCAAGACTATATGTTAAATTATACTTAAGGTCCTTTACCTTATTTGAATATGCATCGCCGGATAATTTTTTTGAAACTTGCAATGATATTACTTTTTCTACCAAACTTGTTTTACCTATCTCTACATATATTTTAGGTTCATCAACTCGATAGCCTAAGTTTAATTTATATTTATTTGCCTCAATTAATCCAACAATTTGTAGTACCCCTTCGCGGATAGTATCTGCCTGTGATTGCAGAGGAGCTAATAATACAAACGATATATTTTTTGAATTAGGTAATTCTGAATCCTCTTTATTAATATCACCTTGAGAAAGTTTCTTTTCAAAATCGATGCATTGGATTTCTAATGATTGGGGTTCATCAATGTATATTTTTCCAACCAACATATCTTTCCAGTAACTAATATTGACTTGTTTTTCAAATTTATTAAGAATCAATCCTACTGCCTTTTTATCTTTTAATTCTTGATGATATCGGACCTCTAAAGGTGATGCCAACGTACTGCTTGAAGTAAAGAGAATAGCGACGAATACATTTATTATTTTATTCAAAATATTTATTATGAGCTTCATATAAACCACCTTGTTTTTTTATTCTGCAAATTACATGCCTACCCAACAAGGGACTCAAATCCATTTTAATTGGATTTGAGCTTAAATATTTTTATATATTGTCTTTATTCTAAGAATCTAGACTTATTAGATCTCTATATTGAATTTGTTTGAGTCGCAAATACTCAAAAGATATTCTAAGTGAATATCCTCTTAATGACGTGAATAGGATTTGTCCTTGATGTCTCTATGAAACTTTTGAAGATCAAGAATTTCTACCTGATCCGGGAGAGGGCTTGAAGCTGCGCCCTTAGCTCTGAGATAAATTCCTAAACTGCGTCGCTTTGACTGAGAAAAAATTTCTTTCAGTGCCATCCCCAGATCCGCTTTGCTCACGGACTGAATCTCCTTGGCTAACCGAGGGCGATAACTTAAGTCGCCGTTATCTTTAAAGACAGCTTTGGCAACAATACTCAGTTCAGAAGCGTAAGACTCTGGCGGCTGAATTAGTTCTTCAATCAGTCCCTTTTTATAGGCTTCAAAATCCGCATCGGTTAAATTTTTATCCACATCGATCCAATTTTCAGACCACTCCATGGCAATCTTAGATAACTCCTCCGGTGATTTTTGGGATTGAATTAAAAAAGCCAAGGCCGGTGTAAGGTTCGAAGCCGGATGCCATGCTTGGGTTATATAACCCAGGGTTCGTTTGGTTCGCATCTCTTCATAAAAACTATTTCCAAAGTAAGATCCAGCCAAAGCAGCCAAGGCTTCATTTTTTAAGTTCAGTGGTCCAAAGGATAGCCACCCTATCCACGCATTATTAATACCCTCACTCTGTTGGCTAAAGGCAAATGATTGCCCTTCTGGAATGGCAATTTCTAGGTGGCGCGACGATCGATCTTTTTCAGGCAGTGGCTGGCTATTTAACAAAGTGGGAAGACGTTCAAAAAGTTGTGTAGATTGATCAACAGATAAATTTCCAAAAGAAAGCATTTTGATATTTGTCTTTAAAAACAAATTTTTTGAATACTTTAAAACATCATTTCTTGAAATTTTAGATAATTCAGCACCCCATTGCTCCACTAGAAAACCATCAGGGTCGCGTAGAGAGCGCCAAACCGCAACAGCATGTTCATAAGCCACTTTTTTACGAACACTCTTTACTTGATCAGACAGCTGATTCATAATGGTCTGAAACTGACGTTCATCCAAAGATAAATTTGACAACCGAGAAAGTAAATTTTCAACAAATAGTGAAACACGCTCTGAATAACCACTCACAACCACAGTGACATCGCGGGCAGATGAAGTAACAGTATAACCTATTCCAGCTAGTCGCGCTTCATATCCCCACTCAGTCAAACTTTCTTCAACAGCACTCGTGTAAACAATATCCAAAGCTGTAGAAAGGGGTGTGCTTAAACTTTTAGGTCGTAAAAATGATAAGGTAATTGTGGCTAATGGAGTTTTAAATTGCGTTGGAACAACCCACAAATCACCCATATTATTTTCCATCACCCGACCAGGAACAACCTTGGATGCATCCAAAAGACTTAGATCTTTTGGAAGATACGAATTTTTTCCAGGAAGAGCATATTGATTCGATTTTTCCAAAGATGATTTTTCTAGCAAGGATTTCTCAATATCCACAAACCATATCTGTTTTTTAAGATCATGAATTGAATATTTGAAATCGTAAAATCGAGATTTAATCCTTCCACGAACTTTAGGACCAGACAAGAAAATGGACATGCGGTCCGCGGTTAAACTATCAACATATCGTTTAAAAAGCACAGGGTCCCAACGAGATAATAAATTAGATTTACTTTCAAGATCTTCAGCATGCCCAAACTCGGCCATTCTTTTTGCAAAACCTGAAGCGCCATCCGCTCCTTTAGGAGATGAACCGAAAATATAGGATAACTTCATCATTCGTTCCATATCTTGATATACAACTGATGATAGTCCCTGATTTGCAATGTTTTGGATTTGAGCCATAATGGCTTTAACCACTTTTGGATAATTTGCATAACCTTTATCCGTTAAGACGGCTTCAATTACATATTCACTGGTAAATCTACGTGTTATATCGTCAGATTCTATAGACGTAATCCATCCTTGTTTTTTTAGTTGTGAGCTCAATGAACCAGGTCCACCATAATTTAACATATGAGTTAAAAAAGAAAGAGGTTTACTGTCCCAGTGACCTAATGATGAAGGAAGATAAAAATGAAGTGAAATTGCTTTTGTTGGATCTGCCGTTTGAAATTCAATCAGCCGGGGAAGATCCTGAGGTTTAACGATTTCCTGTGGATATGTTAAATCTGGTCGTTTGTGATTTGGAACCAACGAAAATTTTTCTCGAACCATGGATTCCTGTTGATCTAAAGAAAGTGAACTCACAAGAACCAATTTCATTTGATTGGCTGAATAATATTTTTTATAAAAATCCAAAAGAACATCCTGCGGGACGGAACTTAATGTTTCATCACAACCTTGAAATGTATTATGAAGTGGATGCTGGGATGTTGATAAAACTTGTGAAAGATAAAATTTTCTCCAGCCTGTTTGCTCGATATTTTTCTTATATTCTGAATTTACATTTTTTATTTCTGTAGGGATTTGATCTTTATTAAAGGTCGGGGCAATAAAAAACTGAGCAAAACGATCTAAAGCCGACTCAAAAGCACTCGTATTCACTTCAAAATGATAATTTGTATATTCCTCTGAAGTGAAGGCATTCGAATAACCACCATTTTGTTCTATATATTTCGAATATTCTGCTGCATCTGGATATTTTTGTGTTCCTAAAAAAAGCATATGCTCTAAATAGTGAGCCAAACCTAAATATTCTGGTGGACTCATCAAAGATCCCACAGCCACATTTACCGCCGCCGCTGATTTTTCTGCTTTTTCATCAGAAATCAGTAAAACCTCAAGATCGTTTTTAAGCTTTAAAACTCGAGTTTCTCGACGCCCATGTGCCAATTGATAACTGATCAGCTCATCTGCACTCAGCTTCGCCGGAGTTGGTGAGATTTCGGCAGAATTTGTTGTTGCATCCGCAGGTTCTCTATTTGTCCACGTTGAAGTGCAACCGAATAGGGAGCACAAAATAATCACTATATAAAATTTTTTCATTCCTCATCGTAAAAATAATTCTATTTTAAATCAAGTCTCGAAAAAGCTGGGCTTGGTAGCTCAACGTAAGTCTAATTAACAACTCAAATAGAGCCTCTGTGTCAATTGTGTCGATTTATAAACTAGTGATATTTTTCCGAACATGCTATAAGCACAACCTCATTAAAATTCAAAAACACAACAACATAAAGGAGAATAAGTATGTTAAATGTTTATAAAATTGGGGCATCGGCCTTCTTAACCATGAGTTTATTGTTATCTTCAGCAGCAATGGCAGAGGGTCAAGTGAGTTCTGCAAAAGTAGAATCTTCTAAACTCTCTAGAGTTGGCAACTGGACAGGTTTTCTTGGATTAGGTGCTGGTTTAACTGAAACTAAAAATAATACCGTTGCGGATGGCTTACCGGCTTCTGTAAAAGTTCTTGGTTCTTACTTAACTACAAATTCAAACTATGTATTTGATTTAGGATTGGGATTAAACAATCAACAATTCACAAATGCAAAAGCTAAGGATACAGCAGCAACAGGTGGAGTTTTAGAGGCGGCGGCTAGATATCAAACTCCAAGTCATTGGCAATTTGGTCTTGTTGGAAATAGTTTTTACAATCAAGGTGTAAACTATCAAGCCAATCAAGGAGATGCCCACTTTATAGGCGCACAGGTTCTAAAAGAATTTGCGTTAGCTCCAAAATGGATTGGTCGCCTTGGTGCCCGAGCTATGGCATTAGCAAATGCTAAAGACGAGTCCGCAGCAATGATGATGATTGATTTTCAAATCGGATGGGGAGGAAGTGCCGCACCACAAGTTACAGAAACAAACGCCAACGTTGCAAATGCAACTTCTGAAACACCCATTTCAAATTCTACTGTAATGATCACCAATAGCAATGGTAAAACTCCTCTTGCAAATTTTAAAGTGGGTGATGATACATTAGAAACAAACGACAAAGCTTACCTTATGGAATTGTCCAAAGTCCTAAAAGCAAACAGCAATTTATTTGGTAAAATTAGAGTCAAAGGTTATGCTGATATTTCAGGAAATGATGCTATCAATGAAAAAGTGTCTCAAAATAGAGCAACCAAAGCCGCTAGTATTTTAAGCGAATTAAACCAAAATAAGGTTGAAGCCTTGGGAATGGGCGTTAATAAAAACTCAAAACACGTTCATGCAGAAGATCGAAAAATTGAGATTGAACTATTAGATATCAAAAATCAAAAAGCCCTAGAGTCAGCCCTTAAAACTATCAACAAGTAACATCAATTTCATTGATGTTCTATTTTTGAGTAGAAGTTGAATACAATCAACTTCTACCAAAATATTTCAATAAAAACACTCCCGACGTGTCTTAGAACATATTTTGATTCGCCCATCTGCCTTATTCTTTAAAAAGAAACCAATATAGCACTTGGAGGGGTCCCTTATGAAATTCAATATTATTGCCTTTTTTTTATTAGTTTTAGCATTAAGTCCAGTCTCTTTTGCTGCCGACTCTGTTTTTTTAGATGTCCGAACCCCCCAAGAGTTTGCAGAAGGACATATTCAAAAGGCTTTAAATTTAGATTTTTACAACTCAAACTTTGAAAAAGAAATAAAAGCCCTAGATAAAAATAAAGAATATAAAATCTATTGCCGTTCTGGAAACCGCAGTCAAAAAACTTATGAATTAATGAAGGCCCTAGGGTTTAAAAAAATTGAAAACATTGGTGGCTTTTCTAGTCTTCGTTCAGCCTTTAAAACTTGCGAAGGACTATCCTGCTAGCTTGAACTTTCAAATACAAAATTAAGGAGAGAAAATACTATGTCCGTTGCACTAAATGCTAAAATCAATTGGGGTATTCCCGAAATAACGCCTAAACAAACGCTTCCCGTGGTTGGAAAAGTCAGAATTATTGATGTTCGAACTCCAGAGGAATATGCCGAAGGCCATATCGTTGGTTCTGAGCTCATCCCCCTTGGTCCTGAAGTTTTTCAACTTCTAACAAATGGGGATCGCAACCAACAAATTATTGTTGTCTGTCGCACGGGAAATCGTGCGGGCCATGTTACTCAACTGGCCCTTGAACGTGGTTTTCGTGAAGTTTACA
>DAIRER010000486.1:0-1862 GCA_036795495.1 Pseudobdellovibrionaceae bacterium
CTTCAGAAATTTCTGGATCTGTATCAAAGCTGAGCGACGGCACATTGGAAGCTAAAAATATCTCTGTTCAACTTAAAAAATTAAAATCAGGTATGTCACTTCGAGATGAGCATATGACAAAAAAATATCTAGAAACTGATAAATATCCTGAAGCTTTACTATTATCTGCTCAAGGTAAAAATGGAATCGGCGAAGGAATCATCAAAATAAAGGGTATTGAAAAAAAAATTCAAGGAAATTTCAATGTAATAGGTTCTAATTTAAAAGCCGTATTTAATCTCAAACTCTCAGACTTTGAGATTAAAGGGATTCGTTATATGGGTGTTGGTGTTAAAGACCAAATCCGAGTCGAAATCTTATTACCAATTAATAAATAACTTTATCTTATAACTTATATCCAAATCCGACACTCCAAAAGGTAGAGGCATCTAAAATCAAACTTCCCAGGGATGTGATCAATTCCAGATGCTTAAAAAGTCGTAATTTCATATCTAAGGTATATCCCAAATTAAAATCTTGGCCACTCTTTGCTACTATTGTGGACTGAGGCCAAGAAATATTTCTATAAAGAGCTATGGGGCCAAGACTCACTAAGGATCGATCCGAGTTTCGAAAAGCCCAGTGATATAGAAAACTCACACCAAAAAAGGATTGATAACTTGCTACATACTTAAGCTGAGTCAAATTATTTCCCGCAGAGGCCTGGCCAAAGAGAAAGGACCCCATCATTCGAGTTCCCTTGTTGGACTCAAACATTTCAGTTTCTAAACCTAGACTTAATCCATTAAATGCAGCAAGTGCAGTTTCATTTATGGTTTGCTGAGTTAAATTTAATTTTTCAGACCAACTAAAAAAACTTAAATTATAAGTATTATAAGTTCTTTCTTTTGATTTTTCTTTTCGTATTTTTTGAATATTTTTTTCAGAAGATTTTTCTGTTACCTTATCAGGATTTGTTTCAGTTGTTTTATCTGATGCCGTTGTTACAACTTTTTCTTGATCAGGAATTCTTTTTGCCTTATTTTTTTTTGCTTGAAGCTCTGGCGAATTTAAAAATATGCAGACGGAAATGAGAAGAAATACCTTAAAATGCCACATGCAACTGCCCCTGTAAATGAATTTGATCTGGATCCACTGAGGATTCAGCAATAGATCTATAATGATTTAAATCAAAACGAAATTCTGTTTTTGTAAATGGAAAAGCCAAAAGACCAATTCCATAGCGCCATTGCTCTGGCTTAGAAGCACTGACATCACTATTATATCTTTCAACCGTAGTTCTAAAGTGGTAACCTCGTGCTAAAAACATTTGGGATTGTAAAAAGGTATAACTTCCATTGGTACTCGTAAGATTATCTTCAAATGCTGTTTGTATTATTCCATGCTCGGCCATAAGACTGGTCCCTCGATCTAAACCCTGTTTGTAGTGTGCTGAAAATGTATTTTTACGTTGAATTTCAGATCTTGAGCTCATAAATGAGCCACCCACTCTTACTTTTTCTAAAATATCTGCTTCGCCCATTACTGAAAGTCCCTTATGTTCTTGGTTTTGATTTGGCATCGTCACATTTCCAAAAAATGAATTCAATGTGAGCTCCCAACTTTCATTAATCTTATGAATTATCAAACCATGACTCTGTGCAAACTGAGTCAAGCCCACAGAGCTGCGCTGATAGGAAGTATGATCTAAATTTCTAATTCCAAAAACTTTATCCATAAGCCCAAGATAGTACCACCAGCCTTCACCCATCTGAGATCTAAAAAAATACTCTTTAGGTTGAAAAACACCTCCACCACGCCTTAAGGCTTCAGCATCTGAGACTCGAGAAACAGTCAAAAAAATCCAGGATCAAAAGATATAT
>DAIRER010000037.1:0-9500 GCA_036795495.1 Pseudobdellovibrionaceae bacterium
AACTTATGGAGTTCAAGATCTCGTTTTTTGCACAGGTGCACGGAATACACCTCTACTCTATGGCTTGGATCAATTTTCAAATTTTAAAAAATTTTTTATTTTTGAAGAACGCTCAGCTGCTTTTTTTGCACTCGGACGATGTCAAAATTCAAATCTACCCGTAGCTATTATCACAACATCAGGGACGGCCGCGGCGGAACTTTTGCCCGCAACGATCGAAGCTCACTACGCAGGCGCTCCATTAATTTTGATTTCAGCAGATCGACCTAAAGATTTTCGAGGAACTGGCGCGCCCCAAAGCATTGAACAAGTAAATTTATTTTCTAACTATGTGGAATGTGTCTTAGATGTGGACGGAAAAAATACAGAGACTTCATTGGAAGACCTTTTTTCTTTTAAAAACTGGTCACAAAAAATGCCCCTTCATATAAATATATGCTTTACAGAACCTTTACTTGATAAAACAGCTCCATTAAGTAAAGTTGAAGAACAAAATTCAGATTTAAAATATATTTCAGACTTAAAACAAGATTATTCTTTGAACCCAAGTTTAGCATCAAAACTGCTCACAGATTTTATTCATTACAAAAATCCATTGATTCTGGTCTCTTCATTAAAATCGCAGGATCATAACTTAGTTTTAAACTTTTTAAAAAACACGACAAGCCCTCTTTATATAGAATCTAGTTCTGGTTTAAAAAATCATAAAGATCTCAAAGAACGAACCATTATTTCGGGCGAAAAGCATGCCAAAGAATGGATCCAAAAACAGGGCCACGGCCTCCTTCGTTTGGGAGGCATCCCCACCACGCGACTGTGGAGAGATCTTGAAGATCAATTCAAACATCTTGAAATACTTTCGATCAGTTCACTTTCTTTTTTAGGGACCACTCGAAAACATCCTGTCCTTCCTCTAAAAATTTTAGAATCCTACCCTGCGGCTCAACTTGAACTCAAAAATTTTGATCTCGAATTTAAAAAAAAGGACTTGGAGCGCTGGAATAAAATAAAAGAATTGTTAAAAGAATTTCCTCAGTCTGAACCGTCTTTGATTCACCAGCTTTCAAACCGAGTTCAAACGGATTTACTTTATCTTGGAAACAGTTTACCTATTCGTGAATGGGATCAATTTTCTGACCCTCAATGGAATCCGTCTCAAGTATTTTCTAATCGAGGGGCCAATGGAATTGACGGACAGCTCTCTAGTTTTTTAGGTGCGGCCTCATTAAATCCAAGTCATAAATCCTGGGGCGTATTTGGTGATCTGACAACTTTATACGATCTAAGTTCTCCATTTATACTGAGTCAAATTCAAAAAATAAATTTTACTTTTGTGATCATTAACAATCAGGGTGGAAAAATTTTTCAACGACTTTTTCATCGTGAGGATATTTTAAATCGACATGAAATTGAATTTAAAAACTGGGCTGATATGTGGAACCTTTCCTATTTTAAAATCACGAGTCTTCAAGAATTCGAAAATTTCAATGATTCACAAGTTTTAGAAATAGCTCCCAACGAAAAACAAACACTTGCGTTTTGGCAGAAATATGACCAACTCTAAAGTCTTTTTTTTACATGGATTTTTAGGTTCTCCAAAAGATACTCAGTTCCTATTTCCAGAAAGACTCTCTAAAAATGTTATTGCTGTAAATCTTATGGACAGTGATTTTCAAAGCCAAGCTCCAGGGTTTGAAAACTGGGTCAAAACCTTTTATAAAATTTACGACAATTTTGATAATACAAATTTACATCCCATCCGAGAGTCAGGCCCCCGCCGTTTGATCGGGTATTCCCTAGGGGGGCGTTTGGCTTTACACCTATTAAAAGCAAGACCCGATTTTTGGGATCAAGTGATTTTAATTTCAGCAAATACGGGATTTGACGATTCTTGGCAAAACAATCAAGACAATTCAATTTCGAATTTTTTAAATTTTCCAGAACGTCAACAAAGATGGAAGGACGATCAAAAGTGGGCCGAAAAGTTTTTAACCTTAGAATTTACTGATATTTGGAACCAATGGAATCAACAGAGTTTTTTTAAACACTCTGTGAATACACATCGTGAAAATGAACTTCAACAGTTTGATAGAAAGGTTTTGGCTCATATTCTAATACACTGGTCTTTAGCATTTCAATGCAATATGAGGCCCACCATCTTGGAGAATTCATCAAAAATAATTTCAATTCTAGGATCTGAAGATCTTAAATATCGAAATCTTTGGGAACCCCTCTGTGAGCAATCCAAAAAACTTACCTTAAAAATCATACCCAAGGCGGCTCACCGTATATTTTTAGATAATCCCATAGCCTTAAAAAGCGCCTTGACAGAGTTTTTACTACAGGAGTAAAGATTCATTACAGTTGTTTAACAAACACCACACATGCAAGGGGGGGAATCATGCATATGGGTAAACTATTCATCGTAATTCTTATTAGCGCGTTCTATATTCAAGAAAGCCAAGCTATATCTGAAAGATTAAAATTTAAAGTATTTAGTTCTGGGCCAGATATCTATGCCTGTAATGCTGGACTATCTGGAAATCAAACGAATCACCGGATCTGTTATTTTGAGGGAACAAAAACCTCTTGCACTCCTACAGACTGTTCTACGTCTTCTGGAACCTGCGACACTAGCTGCCAATGCACATCGCAAAATGGTGGAGAATGGTTGATGAACTTTGGACGAGCCGATTACCAAGATTGGAAAGATCATGGCGATCATTCCGTTTCTGGACTCGTTAGAAACAAAGTGTTTAGATTTTCTGGGGGCACTAATTATGCCCAACTCTTAAATGATGATGAGGCCTGGAATAAAAGAATTTCAAACTTATCTTTCGAATTAGGATCAGAGTTATATTCTGCTCGATACTTTGTGGATATTTGTTACCGAGGTTCTCAAATAGAATATTATTTAAACAATGCGAGTGCCGCGTTTAATTTAATTGCTCAAGTTTATGCGACTGATTTTCTTTCCGAAGGTCCAAACAGTGGCGATAATAACCGAGATGGTATTTCTATTCCAGGAACTGTAGATGGTCAAAAATACACGGAGCTTTCTTCTCTACGTGTTCAATCCTATGTGACTTGTGATCTTCAAGGTGTCGGAAGTTACAAGTATGCTCACAATGGAACATCTGCAGCTTCAGGAAGTTATAACACCTCCATCAACGAAGCTCAATTTTTGATGGGATCCAATTGGGCGCCCCTAGGTGCCTCAGAAGGAATTGGTTCATTTATGATGTCTTCACCCGCAAATGTGACAGCTTCTGCAACAAATTTGATCAATCAATATATTGGTGGTGGAACTTCGTGGTACTCAAGTCCAAATACTCCTCGTTTTTGCAAGGTTCGATATATTTTCACTGAAACAAATAGCGAAACGTCCGAACCCAATCTTAGAAAATGGCAACGCCACGGTGCCGAAATGTGCACGTATACAGAAATCAACGAAGCCGCAAATATAAAGAAAAAAGTCATAGTTCCTGAAAGTAACAAAGAGGGTCTATGAAGTATTGGTTGGTTTTTTTCATCCTGCAGGGTTTTCTTTTTGAGAAAGCCTTTGCCGTTTGCGAAGTCAACCGTTACCCCTATGAACATACTTTTGCTATCGATTTAGAGAAGAAAAATCTTTTTTACTATGGCCCTCACAAAGGGCTTTCTGCCATCATCTCCAACTGCAAAAACTCCATGAACCAGTATTTGCAGTTTTCATTGGGAGTTATAGATTATTATGTAGAGAATGATATTTTTTCTATATCCTACGATGGAAAAATCAAAGAAGAGTCCTGTAATTTAAAAAATGAATATGGGCTCACAAAAAGACCCATTAAAAAAATCCAAGAAATTGTAAATGAAAAGCATCGCTTTCTTCGAGAGTGCGTCACCGTCGACGTGTTTGAAATGAGCGGCCTTCCAATCAACCTAAAAGAAAATCAAGAAAACTGTCGAGTCACTCCAACCTCTCCGGCTCGAAGTGGATATCGACTTAACGGTGATTATTGTTTTATTAAGGTGAATCCTTTGAATACTTTCGAGGTGCAGTTGTCTTTGCGTGAAGAGTGTAAAGACCCACAGTTTCTTCGAGAACGAAAACTAAAAGCTCAGGATATTGAACTATCCTTAGATATGATGGAAGTGAATGCAGATAACGGAATGAGTACTGACTCTGTTCAAATTGGAACTCGACGAGCTAAAATTTCAGTTTTACCACCTAAAGAAATATTACCTCGATCCGTAGATATCGGAAATCCAGGACCTAGTTTTGTTTCCGCATTTGCGGGAGACCTTCACTTGGGTGATGTTAAAATCTATAAGGCTGGATTGATGGATCAAATTAAAATTGATCTCTCGTATTTAGTAGATAATTTTTCTGCAAAAACCATATGTAAAAATGGATTGTGCAGCTCTATTTCGGACTTTCACCTCCCCATAGTGAGTCGACTAGAACTTTACGAGGTCAAAAACAAAAAAGATGTTTTAATTTCTCAGTGGGTTCAAGCTTCTCGATCTCCGAATTCTTGGCGAGGTCAAATTACAAATCGAATGAGTGGCTTTTTAGATGTGCAGTTTGCTTTAGGAAAGCAGTATAAATTAAAATCCATATTTTCAGATCCCTATTATGATTGGATTGAGTTTACCTCTCAAAGCACTATTGGTATGCCGAATATGAACCAATTCAAGGGCCAACCTGGATCTGATTCTTTGCAAGGATTAGGAGAGCTGACTCCACTAAAAGATTTTCCACCGATGGATCAGCTTCCAGGATTGATCGGACATATCACAGATTCAAACTTGACGATGGAAGGCACACTGGATCGATTGCGAAGAATTATTGGAACACAGCTCTTATGGCCAAGCCCTTATCAAATGTATTGCTCGAAGGATTATGAAAAGTGTTTTAAAACCGGTGAAACTCGAACTTATATTGAGTTTGAATATCAATTTAGAGCTGATGGATTTTCAGACCTAGGACAACTGAACATCACTCCTCAAAAAGTGATCCGACGATCGAAAGCCCTAGGGGACTATCAGATTATAAATCCATCAAAGCCAGAAAAAATCTGCAAATAAATATTTAGACATCCTTCATAAAAGTATTGTTGATATAATTTTTAATTATTTTAGGATTGTGACTTTTTTGTCATAAATTCATTTGCCTAATTCCTAATTCTATGTCAACACCTTGAACATAAATAGGAGGGGGAAATCATGCGAAATCTACTGCTGGCTTTGTTTTTAGGATCTACGTTGGGTGTAAATATATCTTCACATGCTGGGGAATTTGAAGAAGGTAGTCCCGAGGTCACTCCACCTCATTGGATGACAGAGGATAAAGTTCAAGCCCGCATTCAAAAAGAATTAGAGATCAGTTGTGAAGGAAATCTTTGTAAACTTGTTGGTCAAGATGATGCCGGTTCTTCTTGGACTGTGACGTTTGGTTTTGGTTATGGAGACAACGGAATTCAAACCCATGGTGGAAGTACAATTTATATCGGTGACAATCAAAATGATAGCAACAAAGGTTATGCCGGAGTGAACATTACCTACAAAAACTATAAATGCAGTAGCCAAATTCGAGTGACTCCTGCCTTGTACCGTTTAGTCAACACCTATGCCTATCATATGATCAATGCGGATGGTTCACCTAAATTGGCATTTTCTACGGCTGAAAATACAATCAATTTACTTTTCGTAAGTCTCTATAACAAGGTGCAATCCTGTAAAGGAAATTAAAATTTTATGGTCAAATCGAAAAGAGAGTCTTCAATTTTAAAAACTCTTTTCCTTGGCCTTTTTCTTTTTTTTTATTCAGTTCAAACTTTTTCTCTAGAAAAAAATAAATCAGAATTCACTCCTTTTTTTCAAGAAAAAGATCTCAGCTTTTCGAATCGAGCGCAATGTGCTCAAGAGGCTTTAAAACCAGCCCATTCTATTTTTTTAATTATTGATGGGTACAATGCAGGAAAGCTAGCTCACTCGCTAGGACAAGATCTTCTGCAACAAAATCTATTAAAAAACAAACAAGAACTAGAACTTCAAGTGAATGAGGCCCTTAAGCAGTTTCGTTTTCGTGTCACTCGACTGTCCCTCCGCATCTTGGAAAAACAACTCAAAAAGTATTTAGGAGATTCGGACCGAATAGAACAAGAACCCTTTTATTATTGCTCTGCTATTAAAAACTTTTCAGCTTTACAAAGTGCAACTCATTTTGGATTGGCTGATGCCAGTCACCTTGAATCTCTTGCCCAAGCAGCGCTGAGTTGGCAAAACAATCTCACACATTGTTTTGATGAAGATGTCGACTCTAGATACTCTGCTTTACAAATCGATATTCCAACAAGGGGACTTTTGAGTTGGAACAAAGTCGGCTTTGATTTTTGGAAAAGCTTTCGTCATGAACTTTCCATAGAATGGAGAAAGCAACTCGACTTGAACCTATCGACAAAAGAAAGTATTTCTCCTTATGAAAAGAGCTCTCCTTATGACAAACTTTTTCGATCTATCTCTTTAGAAGAAAGTCTTATGATCATCCCGAATGGATGCCAAAGTCTTCAGCTTCCGAAATGTGATGAAGAAACAATGGCACTGTCTGGAATACGTCAAGGTTTGCAAGCTGAAGGTCAACTCAACTTTAAATTTCAGGACTTAGAAAATAATATTTATTCAAAGGGTCTTCCCGTATATACCGGAGATTTTTTAAAAATGTTATTGAAATCAAAAAATATAAATCAATCCACTGAATGGATTCAACAGCTTCGAAAAAACTATATTCTCATGAGAGGTAGTATTAAAAATCGATTTTTTAATGCTCTTCACTCGCTTTCGCTTCTTCAAAATAAAGAACTAAATTTTGTCGAGAAAATTCAATCTTTTACAGAAAAAGAACTTCTGAACAACAACCAAGAATTGTATCAAATGTGCGCAGAAATAAGGATCGCGGCAGATCCCGAAATTGACTTTTTAACATCTTCAATCAAAAAGTTAAAAGAGATTGATTCTATAAACGATGTTTCAAAAAAAATGAATTTGGATCTCGAAAAAACTATTACTCAGTTTTTTATACTCAGTGAAAAACTTTTACCTCTTTGTAATCGCTGGGATAAATCCCATTTTTGGATAAAAGATTCTGAAATTTCATCTCCATGGCTTAGAGAAATGTTTGAGTTACCTCCATTGACGAAAACTGTTTTACCAAAAGAAAATCGATGCAATGACCCCATAAGTTGCATTAGAAATTATACAGAATCTCTAGTCTCTATTTATTCTACATCAAATTATATAAAATCATTTTTGCAAACTCAAAATAAAATCCCGGCCTATTCTCTGGCAAATCCCTATGTTGAAGCCATGAGTTGCCAAGTTTACGATCCTGAATTTTGGAAACGAAGAACAAAACAAATGGCTTTTGGCGATGCCTTGACTACAGTTCTTTCTACGATGGTTTTTCCACTTTATTTTGACACTCATTTAGCCCCACCCAAAGTGACATCTTTAAAAAGATTGGTCGAAGACGGGGTTTTAAAATATAAGCCTGAACTGACTCGTGAAAAAGTTCAAACCACCTTGATTGCAGACTTTGGTTCTTTATATGGCGCTCCTTGTGCTATTAGCATTTCTCCCAACTCCGGACAGGCAGCCTATGTGTATGCTTTCGAGGGAATTTCTTTAAATTACTGCAAAGAGAACTCACAATCTAATAGTTTTTCTTCTGGAGCATCAGAGGTGAGCCATGATTCGCCCGCTACAAAAACTCTGTGTGGCGGCTGTTCTCTGAATTTTAAGTCTACGGCCTCTTATGCTGTCTCTGCGGGAGTTGGTCATAAGATATTGCCTCCCTTTGCTTTTTTAATCCGAGGCCTTCTTCGATACAAACAAGGCCAACAGAACCCGGTCGATATTCCAAGGTCTCAACAAATCAATATTGAAGCTGTAACAAAAACGTTTTTAAAACATGGTAAGATTCCCCCGGACTGTGTTGAAGAATTAAGTCTTGGACTTTCTTGTTATAAAAATGTCTGTGCGGCAAAGGTCGCTCAATATTTAGAACAAAACTATTCTGCCGTTGTTAAAAATGTCGAACTAGAAACTTCTGGTTCGGAAGCGGATCAATCCGCATCCGTGTTCAATGAAAACCCAACTTACCAAAGAGCCTGGGTAGAAACCAATCTCTGTGATGGGAAAATCGTATTAAATATTCTTTGCCGTAAAGAAGACTCTTTTTTCTGGGCTGGGGATAAACTTTACGGGGTCAGTGCCTCATGCAGAAAGAAATTGAAATGAAATTACAAATTCTTTTACCTTGTTTTGCTCTCAGTTGCTTAATTTATACTTTTCCAGCCTGGGGTATTCAAAATGTAGAGTTCAAAACTCAGATTGGTTTAAATCCTGAAAGAGACTACATTCAAAATTTAAAAATCCAATGTCAGCCCCAAAGCCCTTTTTGTTTTGAATTGTGTGAAAACTCAGAGCAATGCCTCTTCGAAGAACCCACTTGTACTAATTGCGCCAGCACAGCTGTACCACTATTAAATTTAATTTTTTCTGTGGAAGATAATTTTGAATTGATCAATTTTAATTCTATACCGATTTTAAACTCATCAGAAATCTTTACCCTTTTTAAAAACTATAAAGGGGATCATGTTTTTTTATCAACACGAAGTGTGTATAACTATGGTTCGTCCTGGAATTCAGAACTACTTTTAAAAAAATTCCATCAACTCTGTAATTCAAAAAACATTGAAAAATCACCAATACTTTTAGTCTCTATCAATGCCCAGCGTGAAGTTCAAAAGTTGGATTCTGTGATTTGCCCTGAATAGCTTGACAACCTACAATCCCGATCAGTGCTGAGTCTCACACTTAGTTTTTTCTCCATTTAGCTGGCAATTCATCACTACCGTACTGCATTTCTCGTATCTCCCAGGAAAAAATCTTCGCTCCTCCAGGACAGTTTTGATTGAGATCAATTGACTCATGTTGAGAAAGACAAAATCGCTATGTGGGAACCTATCATTAAAGTTTTTTAAAAGGACACCGACAAGACTAATGTCTATATGGTCAAACGATATGATGGAAGTTTATGGGGGAATTACAAATATGGATATTAAAAATATTATGGTATTACTTTTTACTAGTTCAGCTGTTTTAATGTTATATCAAAATTGTTCAGAACAATTCGAAGATAGTGGGAACCCTAAATCAAAAGAAGAAACTAATTATAATAGTGAAACCAATATAGATCCAACCTCAACAGAAGAATCTAATAATAATTCTGAAAACATACCTGTTGTTAAGAATACAGATCCTGGAGTGGGTTCATGGCTACCCCTAGGTACCCCAGATCGATTGATTGCTGATCAGAGCGGTCAATCAGTGTCAAAAGTGAGTTATGTTCCGGGCTGTCTAAATGGTAACAATATAATATCTGCATCGGCGAGTGGTTGTGGTGGGAATTCCATATTCGAAGGACCTATCGCAGGTAGTAGTTCTTTGATATC
>DAIRER010000487.1:0-1852 GCA_036795495.1 Pseudobdellovibrionaceae bacterium
TTCAACAGCTGTAAATAAAAGCTTTAGTTTAGGAAGGATCGTCTCTGAAACCTCTCGTGGGGCGCCAGTTAATTTTGTTAAAAGCGCTTGAAAGTGAGGACCATTCCAGGTAGAGGCCAGAGCTTCGACAGAGGACTTTGCCATGGCGTCACCAGAGTTACTGGATTTTACACGACGTAAGATGGCGTAATTTACTTTGCGCAGATCCATCAAAACACTGAGGTCGGTGCTATATCCCATAAAGGCAAAGGAATCATAAATTTGAGAAAGTTCCATTTCGACCACTGAAGCAAGAGCGGCAATTGATTTAGAACTGGGTCCAGCAAGCCCTTCATTCCAACCAAAGACATTTCGAAGGTCATTGGCTAAGTTTTCAAGTTGTTTAATGGCATAGTTCATTTCTGGAACGAGTTCTTTCAGGTGAGAGTAATTTTCAAGGGTTTCAGAGAAGACTGTGGCGAGCAACATAATTAAACGGGATTGTTCTCGAATCTGTTCATGGGTAACCGCTCTTAATGGTTCACCATTTTTTGATTCTAAAAGGCGTATGATATCAGAAAGGGCCGCGTACAAGCCTGAAACAAGTGGGCGATCGATTTTTCGAAGTCCCTTGGTAAATAAAGATAAGTTTTTCAAACTTTTTTTATAGTATAGAGATAAAAATAACGAGGTGTTTTTTAATTGAGGTTCTAGGTTTACGGAAGGAGAGCTAAAAGTAAAACCACCAATATATGGGGGTCTTCCATCATCTTTACTTAAAATCTTGAGATTATAAGAAGGATTTTTCGGTCTGAACCATTTACAGCGGAAGTTGTCACCGGTATAAGAATAATAACTCAAAAGGGTTAACCTTTCCGTTTGAAAATGCTCTTCTTCAACTCCTTTGTTTTCAAATTCCGAATAGCCACAAAGTTTTATTTCAAGGATCGGAAGTTTTGATTTAATTGTGTCATGGGAGAGACCGATATTCTGTTTTACAATATTATTTTTATTGTATTTTCCCTTAAGTTCTACGATAGGAACTCCTTGATACAGCAATTTAAGTTCTATATTATCTATGGCATCGCCTCCCCATGGTGGTAGACTTTGATCTTCTGTGGTAAGAGTGCCATCTTCCTTTTCAAAAAGATTTAAATTAAAATTATAAGCAGCATGAATTTGAAAATTTACAAAAAAAGTTAAGGTCATTAAAACTAAAAATCGAATATTTCGAAATTGTATATATGGATTCATTTGAACTCCTAGAGCCTCGCTCAATTTATATTTTGAGTGGCGCAAATTCGTTGAATTGCGCCACTCTTTCAAGGATTAAGTGAATTTGTGTATTTTTTTCATAAATATTAAGGTTGTGCGTGTTGCGGAATCCACATTTCGTATTGGCTTTCTAAGGATTCTTTCACTAAAAGTAAGTTGTTAACACTGCCTAAAAATTGATCGTATTGAGCAAGGTTTTCTAAAAAGTGATTTGCTGATTTAATAGTTCTGATCAAAGTTATAGCTCGTTCTCTTGTAAATCCAGAAAGAAAATCTCTACCGCGACCCGAGGCTGATAAGTTTAAGGCGGCCTTACGAATTGGGATAATGTAGGTTATATATTGAGCCTCTGAAATAAGAGCAGGATAGGCTGTTCCTTGTTGAATATCTTGAGTCATTTCTAAGGCCAAGTCCCCTAAACCCCCAGGTGTTTCGGGAAGATTTGTCCAGGGACCAAACTTAGAACGAGAACTTCGTCCGGGAGGGGTTCTTTTTTCCAATTGGAATTATCTACATACATACGTGCATCTAGTATTTTGATGGTCCCTTGAAACTTGATCACGAGGGAGCTTATATTTCTACGAATGGTGACGGGGTA
>DAIRER010000038.1:0-9452 GCA_036795495.1 Pseudobdellovibrionaceae bacterium
GTCTTCTAGTTCTTAATCCTATTTTTTCAATAGCTTCAGGGTTCAGCAGAGTCTGTAGACCCATTTTCAGTAATGATAACAGTATTTTAATTGATCTCTCAAAAATTCGGACGACTGGGGAACTTTCTCGTGCAATTTTAGATGCTTCTCTAACTAATGAGAACTTATCTGCTAAAATAATATATACTGATGAAATGTTGATTGAAAATCGAGACCAATTAGTTACTGACTTTTTAAATAGTTTAAAAGTGGAGTCCCAAATCTACCATTCAAATAATGGCAGGGAGTTTAAACTTTCACCTCCTATACAATTTTGGCCAGGGGTAGATGGGTACATTGTCGACTTTGGAAATGGCCGATTAGTTTTTATCAAGTATGAGTAAAATTAATGTCCCTTTGGCTTGTGAGGATTTTAAAAAGATTCAATGTATTCTTTGAGTTCATTGATTTCACAGGGGACACAACCCACTTTTCCAACGACAACGCCGGCGGCATAATTCGCGAGTCGGCAAGACTCTTCAAGATTCAGGCCGGCAACAACTCCTAAAGTGAGAGCGGCGATGACTGTATCGCCAGCTCCGGTCACATCGAATACTTTTCTGGCAAAAGTTGGAACTTCGGTCACTTTTTCATCAGAAAATATAGTCATGCCTTGTTTTCCTCGAGTCATAACGACAAAACGAGAACCCGTAATTTTTTTTACAGCATTTCCAACTTCAAGAATTCGATCTGGATGATCTCGAATTTCATCATAGTTTAATCCTGACAAGGCAAGTGCCTCATCAAAATTTGGTTTTATAAGATCTACACCAAAATAAAAGGATCCAGGGTTTAAGCGATGTGGATCCACAAACAAGAGCTTATTATTTTTCTTACAGATGGCATTTACTTTTTGAACAAGAGAGGGCGTCACAACACCCTTGGCATAATCTTGCAGAATAACGCCATCACAATGTTTTATTTTGTTTTCAAGCTTCATAATTAATTGTGACTCAATTTCAGGAGAAATAAATTTTCTCAATTCATAATCAACGCGGACAATATGGTGATGACCCGTCATAATTCGGGTCTTTCTTGTTGTTGGTCGCAACTTGTCAGTAATAACACCTTCCCACAAAATATTAGATTTTAAACTAAGTTCTTTAAGCTTCTCCGCACCAGCGTCTTGACCCACAATGCTAATCAACTCTGCGCGTCCACCTAAACTAATAATATTTTGAGCGACATTTAAGGCGAGTCCTAGACGCAATTCCTCTTCTTCGACTTCAAGGACTGGAACGGGGGCCTCTGGGCTGATGCGTTTGACTTGGCCCATCACATATTCATCTAAACCAATATCACCAATAATAATTATTTTTTTGCCTTCCAGCTTGGGAAGATTCGCTATCGTGGACACTTTATCCTGTTCTAACATACCAATCTCCTAACAATATCCTGTGATGTAACGTCTCATCGCACGCCGAGACTTTCTTATATCAAATAGAAAAAATAGCGCAAGAAGTCTAATAGGTTCTAGTTGAGATTTTTCAAAACTTATACTTCTATTAGAACAATCACAATAGAGGTAAAACATGAGCGATTATAAGTTACAACATCATTTAGATGGTCCATTATTTCGAAATGCACTTCAAAACTTAAACGAAGCGGCGGCACTAATAAAATGTGACCCCAATGTTTTAGAACGTTTAAAACATCCGAGAAAATGTATTACAGTATCCATACCTGTTCGAATGGATGACTACAGTGTAAAAGTATTTACAGGATATCGAGTTCAATACAATGCTACGCTGGGTCCATTTAAAGGTGGAATTCGTTATCATCAAAATGTGGATTTACCTGAAGTCGTTGGTCTTGCGGCATTGATGACTTTTAAAAATTCAGTTCTTGGACTCCCTTTGGGTGGAGCAAAAGGCGGAGTTTGTGTGGATCCATCAAAAATATCTAGAACCGAAAATCAAAATTTAACACGAAGATTTACTTCTGAAATTGCTCATTTTATCGGTCCAACAAAAGACATTCCAGCGCCTGATGTGGGAACAAACCCACAAACTATGGCCTGGATGATGGATACCTACTCTCAAGAACAAGGTGGATATTCTCAACCGGGAGTGGTTACAGGAAAGCCTGTTGAAATCGGAGGATCCTTAGGGAGAAACCATGCAACTGGATTAGGAGTTTTTTACACTTTAGAACAAGCCTATGGAAAACTTGGAAAATCGATCAAAGGCACAACCATAGCTATTCAGGGTTTTGGAAATGTGGGCTCTTTTGCTGCACAATTTTCTTATAATGCTGGAGCTAAAATTGTTGCCGTTAGTGATGTGAGTGGTGGGATCTTCAACGGAGATGGATTAAATATTCCTCAACTGAACCAATGGATAAAAGAAAAAAATTCAGTTCAAGGATTTCCTGGATCGACGGCCATTTCAAATACAGAACTTCTTGAGTTAAATGTCGATGCTTTATTACCATGTGCTTTAGAGGGTGTAATTACTTCTGATAATGTCGACAAGATCAAAGCTAAAGTCATTGTTGAGGGAGCTAATGGGCCAGTAACACCCAATGCAACAAAAGTTCTGCATGAAAAGGGCGTCTTTATTGTTCCTGATGTGATTGCAAATGGTGGCGGGGTCATTGTCAGCTATTTTGAGTGGGTTCAAGATATAATGAGTCACTTTTGGGATGAAGATGAGGTCAATAAACGTTTAAAAACAATCATCAGTCAGGCTTTTAGTACCGTTTATACTTTTCAAAAAGAAAACAATGTAAACATGAGATCTTCGGCAATGGCTGTTGCGATAAAACGTTTAGAAAAAGCAATGCTTCTTCGAGGACTCTATCCTAGGTAAATGATTTTTTTTAAAAATCCCCTGTTATTAATTTCCTCAACGTGGGCTCATAAATGGGGCCCCGTACTGTTGCCCTTGATTTCAAAAACTTTTTCAAAAAAAGAAAAACATTGGGATAATTTTCAATGGAGAGGCTTAGAGTTTTCTAATCGATTGGGAATTGCAGGGGGGGTAGATAAAAATGCATTGAATATTTGTGATTGGGTTCAGTTGGGGGCTGGTTTTATTGAAATTGGCACAGTGACCCCTTTACCTCAGGGGCCAAACCCGGGTCTAATTCTGGATCGCGATATTCAAAATCTAGCTCTATGGAATAAAATGGGTTTTCCAAATGACGGATCGGACTTGATCTTAAAACGTATTTTAAAGTGGAAAAGTAAAAAAAACTCTGAACGAACCCCTTTATTTGTGAATATAGGTAAAAATAGAACCACAGAAATTTCCTCTGCCTTTTTAGATTACGTTTTGTTAATTAAAAAATTAGAATCTGTTGCAGATGTTTTTGTAATTAATATATCTAGTCCAAATACTTCAAATCTAAGAAGTCTTCAGTCTCAAGAAAATTTAGAGATATTAATTCAAAAAGTGCGAACAACAACTCAAAAGCCTCTTTTGTTGAAATTGTCTCCGGATTTAACAGAGGAGCAATTAAGTTCTTCTTTGATGGTCGCATGCAAAGAAGGTATTGACGGTTTTATATTAACAAATACAACGACTCGAAGAGACGGATTATCAAAATTTTCAACTGAAGGGGGTGTCTCTGGAGCACCACTCAAAGATATTTCAGAACAGATGTTGATTAAAACATTAAAAATTCTAGGAGATCAAAGAAAAGGTAAGTTAATTGTTTCTGTTGGTGGAGTTATGGGCTTTGAAGACTTTCAAAAACGGAGAAATTTAGGTGCGGACCTGATTGAAGTTTATGCTGCATTGGCATTTTCTGGCCCTCTCTTTTTTCAAAAAATGGCCAAGTCATTTATGAATAGTGTCAAATAGAAGTCTTATTCAATCTGAGTTAAAATTTAACAAAATTAAAATAGACTGTTTGTGTTTTTAAGTAGGATAATAAACGAGTGGCAAAACGAGTTCGCCATTTACGGTATATTTAAAAATGAGGGTTCATGGCCGCAACAAAGGGACGTACAAAAAAAAGACAATGGATTGCCGTCGTTGCTGGACTTTTGAAAAAAGAAGGTCAAATCCTTGTTGGCCAACGCCCTGATAACAATTCACTTCCTGGTTTATGGGAGTTTCCCGGTGGAAAAATAGAAATTGGCGAAAATCCAGAAGAGGCATTGGCTCGCGAACTTGATGAAGAGTTAGGAATTCAAGCTGAAATTGGAGACTTAAAGCTTGCAAACACGCACTCCTATGGTGATGTCGGAATCGTAATTTTATTTTACGAAGTCCTTTTTTGGAAGGGGCAACCCAAGGCAAAACATCACTTAATGTTGGAGTGGATTTATCCTGAAGAACTTAAATTAAGACCTATTCCAGAAGCGAATAAAAAAATATTAAATAAAATATACAAGGCTCTTGATGTTAAATGGCAAAAATAATTTTACTTTCTGAATTATTAGATCCAACAACTTTGCAACTGGCGCAATCTATAAAAAATCAACAGCATCAAGTCACTTTGATAACTTCTACTGATGCTAAAATTGAAAATCAAAATCAAATTCAATTTCAAGACATCGAAATACTTTATTTTTTTTCACGATGGAGTTTTTCTGAAGCTTTAAAGCTATTACCACTTTTGTTTCAATTACAACCCCAGGTGATCCATTTGATTTTACATAAATCACAAATCAACTGGGCTCAAAGTTTTATGGGATTATGGGCGAAGGTTTTACCTCGCTGTGTTCTTTCTGTGACATTTTTAGAAATAAAAAATAGTTTCTCACGCAGAAATTTAACTCGGTATCTTGTTGAACAGAGTGATATCATCACATGTCCTAACTTAGAGGGGCTCGGAGAATTGCGGGGACTTGACGTTAAGTCTAGGAACCAAGGAAGATCCATATTACCCCCTGTCATTGATTTAACTAAAAAACAAGTTCAGGTGACTCCCTTTGAGGTCACGGATCATTGCCATAAATATTTATGGCAACAACATAAAGAGTATATTCTTATTCCTTTTTATGAAAAGTATTTTGATGCGAACTCTTCTTTTTTTAAAAGAGCTCTTGTTTTATCCACGTTTAAACCCCTTGTCTTTTGGGGATCCTACGAACATTGGACCCTTCGAGAACGAAAAAAAATGGCGGATTGGTTTCGAAAAAATGGGCTTGAAAATCGCTGGGCGGTCACTGGAGAATTGTCTTCACTTGAAAATCAGAGTTTATTAAAAAGGGCTCATTCTTTAGTTCTTGCGGGGCTCAATTTATATCCACAGGAATTTATGGGTTACATCAACCAAGCTGTTGAAAACGCTGTACAGCTTATCATCGATTCACAACAGTCAAATCTGCATGCTCAGCTTTGGAGAGATACTATCAATTGCTGGATTTGGGATCGAAAAAATATGAATCGAGATCTTCAAGCTTGGATTCATATGCCCCAACACCAACTTAAAAGTAATTTAAAAGAGTTTCTTTCTATGGAGGGGCACTTGTTAGACTCTCCATTTAATGAACTCAATCGGCTTTATACTAAAGCCATAATTGAAACTTCAGCCTCACAATAAAATCACATAAAAAAATTTATTCTAGGAATCGCCAGGACTGAAAGAGTTTTCATCTTTCTGTCCTGAAAAATTATCCACAGCCACCTTTAACAGTGGATTTAGATTGAAGCTTAACTTTTTTTTCATAATGTATTTTCTTAGAATGCGTGTGTTCGTTTTCTAAAAGTTCAATTGGATATGATGAAAATTGACTATCCCCTACAGCTTTAGAAAAAATAATTCCACCTCTTTCACTTGCTGCTTGTGCTACTGTTTTATCTAATGGGAAATGAGCCAACCAATTTTCAACACCTCCATCTAATATATACAAATTCATAAGATCTAAAGCTTTAAGGTTTTTCCATGCCTGAGAAGACCTATCATTAGAACCCTCATCAATTAAGACAAAAACAGTGTTGCTCGGCGCTTGAACCCAAGGATTAACAATATTCTTTTTTGCCAAAGTATCTGGTAAAATATTTTTAGCACCTTCAAGGTGAAAAAGATTAAATTTTTCAACGGACCTAATATCTAAAATGTTTAAATAGATTTCTTTATTCACCATTAAGTCCCTTAGTTCATAGGGATGAATATGATAAAATTTATTATCAAGTTTAGACCCTTCCACAGAGCTTAACCAAGTCCATCTTTTTTGAAGATCTGGTTGACCTAAAATAAGAATCAAAATAACGGCAGCTAAACCTCCCCATTGACTGGCTTTAACCCAAGGATGACGCGAACTCGTTGAAGCTCCCTGATTTTGATATACTAATGATGAAAATAAAGACTCTCCCCACTGAGCTAAAGCAAAAGCTCCAATAGCCATAACAAACACAGACGCAACAATCCATCCTGCGTCTACTCCCAGAAGATCACTCAGTAAAAGCCGACCATAGGAAGAAGAGTTATAGAAATAATCAAAGTAGGGCTCGGTTTCACCAAATACATAGACTCCAAAAAAAACTCCAATCACAAAAAAGATAGCATCGATCTTTAATGTCGCAGCCCCAACTATGGAAGTTCCTGGACAAAATCCCCCTAAAATAAAACCAAATCCCATAACGAAGCCGCCAACAATACCAGGCCATAAATAGGTGGGGTTTACAAAAACCTTATTAAAATCAAGAATTCCTAAACTACTTGATAAAAAAATCAAAATCATTGCAGTCACAATGGCTGTGAACATGACCTTTAAAACACGCATTTCATAAAAATAAAATTGTGCGGCTAATTTTTTAGAATCACCAAAACCTGATTTTTCAAGTACAAAACCAAAGAAAAAACCTATTAATAAAAAAACAATTGAGTTCTGGCCTAAAATAGTCC
Source organism: Pseudobdellovibrionaceae bacterium (assembly GCA_036795495.1). Classification (GTDB taxonomy): domain Bacteria; phylum Bdellovibrionota; class Bdellovibrionia; order Bdellovibrionales; family Bdellovibrionaceae; genus DAIRER01. The sequence continues at coordinate 6,841 of DAIRER010000038.1, forward strand.
CTAAATTTAACGGAGTCACCTTTCACCCACTTTCTTTCTTAAAATCTCTTTTCAAAATAAAACTATCCTCGGGCTTGAGGGTTTGCTGGTAACCACAATCGACGTACAAAATATGCCAAAAGATAGCCCCCTCCAAAAACTGAAAACATAAAAGCCCAACTTCCTGCAGATAAAACAGCTCCTCCACTCAAAGCCTGACCGGAAGTACAACCTCTAGCTAAACGAGCCCCCCAGCCCATCATCAATCCTCCTATAAGAGCAAAGAGAAGACGAGTTCTTGATGTAATCTGATCTCCCTTTCGAATTTCGAATTTAACTCTTTTAGATAAAATACCTGAAACAGCTCCTCCTAGGAAAGTTCCCAAAAGCATAAAAACACTTCCATCCAACCAAGGGTTTTTGTCTCCTCCTGCAATTGCTGCAAAATAGGGATTTGTGTCTACATGATGGGGAACTATAAAGTCTAAAATTCCAGTTTGAACTCTTCCGATGGCTCCTGAAGCGCCAAGTCCACCGCCCGTTAAAAAATAAGATAAAAACAAAACAACCCCTAATAAAATACCTCCAATGTAGGGATTTATATAAGAGGAAACCTCGGATTTTTTATGATGAGAATTCTCAGGTTTTTTCACGATGAGACTCCTTTTTATTTTTTGGAACAAGAATCACTTCTTCCCCAGTTAACATGCTTTTTATATTTGTAAATACAGTTGTTCCAGTGGTCGTAAGATAAATATGAATCACCAAAAAACACAGAAAAGCCCAAGAACCAGCTGTATGTATTGGGCCCACTAAACTATAACCACCCAGGTAACTGGAAACCGAGTCAGACTTGTCAATGGCCCACATTAAAATCCCTGTAACAACTTGCAATGGTAATAAAATATTCAATAAACCTAAATAGGTGAATTGCTGAAGTGGATTTAGTTTTTTATCAATCGTTTTTGGAGGATGTGGCTCCCCTACGAACATACCATAAGCATAATAACGCAATTGATGTACTAGGTTCAGTGTAAGCTCATATCGTTCTGGTAGAAATTGTGTTATTTTTTTAGTCGATAAATAATAGATCAAAGATAAAGCTGAATTCGCAAAAAACAAAAAAGCAGAAGCATTATGAAGAAGCGTCGCCGTTTTAAGATCTAAAAAACTATCTGGACCAAAATAATGAATTTGAAATCCTGTGACTAATAAAACCGTAGTAGAAAGTGCCAAAGTCCAATGCCAAAATCTTTCAAAATTCCCATACATACGCACTTTTTCTAGTTCGTGATTTTCTAGATCTTGTAATGAACTTTCTGAATGAACCTTATGATGTTTTTTTCGTTTTCTAAATTTCCATCTAAAAAATCCATGCAAAAGTAAAACTATCATTAATCCTGTTAACCCGATCAGACCAGACCAATCGATCCATTGAACGCGGGTGGTTCCTATAACGTAGTTTTCTACTGTAGGCCATTGAGCAGAGCTTTTTGAAGTGGGTTTAACGCTGTTATTAAACCAATCTGAATACTCTTTATTTTGATTCACTAAACGAGATTCTAATCCATGGCAAGCTGAGCATTTTTTTAAAGCCAAATGACCATTCACGACTCCATGGCTAATCGGTATAACTTCATAGGTTATACTGGGTTTGGGATCATTGTAACCCGCTTTAATTAACAAATCCCCAATAGAAAGATGATTTAAATCTTTTGAAGACTCAATTTGTTTCCATTCTTCTTTATCGATTTTCTGATTATGATTAAGATCCACTTGATCCATGATAATTTTTTTATTGAACTCATTTTGCCATAAAACTTTTGCTAACTGCTCAGGAGTGATTTCAAACAAAGAATTTTCAGATGATTTGGCAAGCCAAACTTTTTTTTCAACGATATTAAAAGGTGTTAAAACTTTTTGATTGGACAATAAAAAAGGTTCAAAAGGTTTTACAAGTGCCGTATTGATCTGACTTTTATGGGGATCTTCACTGTTGGGATCATAGAGGGTATTCCAATAACTAAAAAGGGGACGCCCCTCAGGACCAACAATCCATTGGTTCACTGACTTCAAAAGGGGGGCTTGGACTTCAGGTATATGACAGCTTTGACAAGATACAGACTCTAAATGTCTATTTTTATAAGGAAAATTTTTATGAGTCGTTTGAGCATCATGACAATTTGTGCAAGAAGCTGTTTTGATCTCATGATTGGGCTGATTTAAATATTGATGAATCGGGACTTCTTTTCGAGGATCAATCTTGAGATGGGGTAGATTTTTTTTGGAAAAAGGAAGTTGAGTCGGACTGTTTTTATTATTATGACAAGACGTACAAGACATTTGTCTTTGGGCATGAACATCCCATGCTCGATCCGAGTGATCTTTTAAATTTAAATTTGTATGGGATTGGGATATTTTTTGAGCAGAGTAAACACTACCCTGAGCTTTTTGTAGGTGATATTCCCAATAAAGAGATGACTCTAGAGAGTCACTGAAAAGAAGTGGTTGATTTTCTAATGTTTTTTCACCATGACAAGACAGACATGCCCTTGAGGTTGGTTTTGTTAAGTAGTTAGAAAAATCTTTTTTTAACCAAAAAGTGTCTTCTAATCCCGCATTAACTTCTTGTA
>DAIRER010000488.1:0-1841 GCA_036795495.1 Pseudobdellovibrionaceae bacterium
ATAGCGCGACCAGATAATTCATAACCATTTAATTTTTCAATTGCTTGATCTGCATCAGAATCATTATCCATTTCAACAAATCCAAATCCTTTGCTACGGCCAGAATCACGATCAGTGATCACTTTAGCAGATGCTACAGATCCAAACTCAGAAAACTTTGCTCCTAAAGCTTGATCATCAATTGCGTAGGACAAATTTCCTACATATAACTTCTTCGGCATATAACCTCCTATAAGATACATTAAATCCGCGGAGGTCTACGATCATTCGAGCACGCACACGGGGATCTAATTCGCCAAAGACAACTTATCATATTCCATTTAATTTTCAAGAGGGATCAGTAAATTACCAAATGACTTTTAAAAAGGACCCCAAAAACACTAATGCGCCACCCCAAAAAGAAGGACCTAAGCTCCTGGACTCGACAACTAAAGGATTCACCTGACAAAACCCAATAAGTTGAAGTAGCCTTTTTCGACTATGAAAACATTATCAAAAAATAAAACTGCTCCATCTCATGAACTTTGCCGTATTTTTACCTATTTAATCAGTGAAACCAATGGATTATCTTTAAATGATACCTTGAATCTGATACTCAAAAATAACAGTTCTGAAGTCAGCGAATCTAGCCGTAAAGAAATACAGCAGTTTCAAAAGCTGATGAATCAATTCATCATTAATGAAATTCCAATACAAAAGCTGCTTTCGCATCCCGTTTCCGAGGCTCTATTAAAATTTCTTAATAATTTCCCCCTCAAGTACAAAGAAGAACATATCCATTTAACGGGCTCATTAACGAGTGAGTTTATTTATCCTCGTCTTAAAAAACTTCTCGATGGACCTCACAAAAAGCTCTATATGACTAAAATTAAAGAGGTCTACGGAGAACAGGCCCTTCCTCTTCGTGGCCCTGAAGATGTAGATCGTCTGATACGCCTAAAAGAAAACGAAGGTTTTGATCGCTATTTAAAAATTCTCTATTTGCCTAAGTTGATCTTAGTGGACCAAAAGGCCCACGAAGAGGCCTCCTACCACATGGCACAGGAACTTTTTACAACTTATAATGTGGGATCTATCCGCCTAAAGTTTTCTCTTTCTCGAGCCACATCTTCTTCAGATGAGCAACTTCCTAGCGGAGATAATTTATCCTCCGAAGAGGTTGTCCTAGGGCTGTACAATGGCTTTAAAAAATTTCAAAAAACACATCCTGATTTTAAATTCATACTCTCCCCCTCCTTTCGGAAAGAGTCTAATTTCTTTAACTCTAAGCTTTTTAAAACTCGTCAAGAGCATTTTCACTCTCAGGTGAATGAACTTGTCGAACTGATTGAAAAGTACCCCTACCTTTCGGAACACTTAAAAGACGTAGACACTGTGGGCGACGAAAAATCTCTTTACAGAAAAGAACACTTCAATGAGTTGAAGTCTGGATTTCGAAAACTTCGATACCGCGGATTTCAAATACGATCCCATCACGGAGAAACTTTTTTAACACTCAATCGAGGCATCCAAGCTGTTGATAATGCTATGAACATTTGGCAAATTGATTCATTAGAGCACGGTATTAGCTTAGGAATAAACCCCAATCGTTACTTTCATGAAATATTTCTTCAGGCACAGGCTCTCAACCAAAAATCGATGGCCATCACAGAAAAACACACTTTTTATCAAGAGATCCAAGATCTGCACTGGGGAGATTCAAAAAAGATTTTACAAAAGCTCAACAGTGGCAAAAAACTAAATGAACAAGAGCAGCTGTTGTTTTTGAAAGCAAAATTCCACACAGCAACAGAAGTCGAGCATTACCAACATGATGTCTTAAACCGTCTTATTCAAAAAGA
>DAIRER010000489.1:0-1835 GCA_036795495.1 Pseudobdellovibrionaceae bacterium
GTTTAATAGAACTATTAAAATTAGAATAGTTATTAAAAATAACGTCAGACTTTGGATCAAAATTTTGAAAAGTTATTTCCCTTTCAAATTCTACTTTTAAAGCATCATTTCCTAACAGGACTAACCCATTTTTATTTAATAGTTTTCTAAGAATGGGATTCTTTATTTGAGGCACTGCTTCAATTTCACTGGACTCACTTTTATTTAAAAAGAAAACATTAGACCCATTGTTCTTCACGATGTTTTCTTTCTCTTGATTGGTCAATTCTTTCTTAACTTCTTTTTCAAAGGACTGAAAAGAGTCAATTAAATGCAACTCTTCTTTACTAAGAGTATTCTTTTCTAATGATTTCTGAAACTCCTCAAAATGGCTTCGGCTTTCAAATTTTAAAATTCCGTTGACAATTTCAACGTTGGGAGAACTTTGGCTTATTTCCTCTTTGGAGCAGCTCAATAAAAACCAACTCAATGCGAATGAGATAAGTACTTTTTTCATACCTTTACATGTTTAGTTTTGTTAAAAGATTAAATATCCAGAGCCCCCTTCGTCTGCCAAGATCTTCGGGGGCTTTGTTGTTTGCAAAGGTCTGAAAGGTTTTTGAGAGGTACAATTGTGAAAAGACAAGAAATGAATTGTCTCTTCGCTATTTGTGTAAGTAGGTTATTTTTTAAAACTTCGTTTTTTACGCACTTTACTTAAGTGACTTGCGGTAGTGTTTAAAAATGATGCGACCATAAACTGAGGGACTTTGTTAGCTAGGCCTGGCTGTAGTTTTTCAAACATTTCTAGGCGGTCTTCTACTTTGCGTAATTGATGAAGGCGATTGCGGTATTCAAGTTGCAATAGATAGTTTTGGTAGATTTTAAGAATCTGCAAAAGTACTTCCATACCCGATACGGCGAGTTCTTCAAAAGCCGTCTTTTTGATATATCTAGCTTTCGTTTTTGTCACGGCTCGTATATTACTCTTTGATTTTATGCCAAGCTCAAAACTCTCCACTTGGTATATCCATTCGTTGTTGGTCAAAATCCAGTGGGTGATGACTGAATCAGAATCAGAATCAGAATCAGAATCAGAATCAATATACGAAAATTCACGGAGAATTCCGCTTTCTACAAAGAATATTTTGTCTGAAACTTCGCCTTCTTTAAGTAAAAACTCGTCAGGTTCAAAAATCGCTTTTTCGAAGAGAGTGTCGACGTTTTTAATCAAATCGGCCGGCAAATTGGAATTTTGTTGGAGAAATTCTATAAGTTGCATTTAGTGGTTGGGTGTTTATTCAATTTTATATGGTACACAAATATAAAACAAGAATTAACAGATTTACAACAAGAATTGGATATTCATCCAATTCTACATCTGAGTTTTTTTTAACAGAATCTTTATTAGTATCCAAACCAAATCTAGACTTTTGAGGTTATCAAATTGTTATGAAATCATAGCCACGACTATATTGTCGCATTACGGATTTTAAAACTTCGATGTCGAAACTCGCTCCTGAGGACAAATTCATAGATTTTTCGGATTATGGTAGGCCCGTCGCTAGAGGAATAGCAACCTTCTTAAAAAACACCAAAGCCACGCCTATTCATGTTACGCTTGCATTTGGCGTGTCTGGTTTGTTGGCCATTTACTGCATATTTTATGGTTTCTTTATAGTAGCTGGCTTTTTCCTTATCCTGAAATCCATTCTCGACGCTGCTGACGGCGAACTTTCTCGCCAAAAAAATACACCTTCGTATGTGGGAAGGTACTTGGATAGCATCTTTGACATCATCCTTAATTTTCTCTTATTTTTTTCTATTGGTTATCTGTCCAACACTCCAATTTGGTT
>DAIRER010000490.1:0-1829 GCA_036795495.1 Pseudobdellovibrionaceae bacterium
CGCCTCACGTATCAACGACTGCTGTTATTTTAATCCTGCTGATCCCGAATATGTCTATCCCCTAAATGTTTTAGAAGCCGAAAATGATTCTCAAAAAGAATTAGTCGCCTCTGGGGTTATTTCCATCTTTAAAAAACTCTATGGCAATGTTTCCTGGGGGCCACGCCTCGAACACATCCTCAGAAACGCTGTCCTCACTCTTGTCAATACTCCCGGATCAGATTTGACCCATGTTGTCGAGATTTTAACCAATCGAAACTATCGGGATAAAGTCGTTTCCGGTCTCAAAAATCAAACTCTTGTCAACTTCTGGAAAAACGAATTTGATCGCATGGACGATAAATTCCAAAACGAAGCTGTCGCCCCTATTCTCAACAAGGTTGGTCAATTTATTTCTTCTACCAATATTAGAAATACCATCGCCCACCCCAAATCAAAAATTCGTATCGAAGAGATTATGAACCAGAAAAAAATTCTCATTGCTGACCTCAGCACCGGCAAGCTTGGTGAGGATAATTCCGCTCTCCTGGGTGCCATGCTCATCACTCAAATCCAACTCTCAGCCATGAACCGAGTCTTTCAGGGTGAATCTGAGCGTTCTGATTTTTATCTTTATGTTGACGAATTCCAAAATTTTGCCACTGAAGCCTTTATCAAAATTCTCTCTGAAGCTCGCAAGTTCAAACTAAATCTAATTGTGGCCAACCAGTATATGGCCCAGCTCGACCGGACCATTCAGGATGCCATTTTCGGTAACGTCGGCTCACTTATCTCCTTTGTCGTTGGCAATCAGGATGCTTTTATTCTCCAAAAGGAATTTGGCCCAAAGTTTCCTGCCGAAGATCTCGTAAAAATTGGAAAATATCAAATAATTTGTAAGCTCAGTATTGATTCTGAAACTCAAAATCCCTTCTATGCCACCACCCTCCCGCCACTCTCCTGCAAGAATCAAGGCCGTGACAAGCTCATTCGTACTTCCCAACAGCGCTGGGGCAAGAAGAAATAAATTTGAATTCAATTTACCCCCTTGACAACTATTATAAGACTATCCTATATTTATATTAGTTATACATTAATTTAAAAGACACATGTCCAACGAAACTATAGGATATAATCCTGAAACAGTTACCATACCGGCTGTTTCAGCTGAAATGCTAAAAACAAGAAAACCCAAATCTAGGGAAAAAACAGAAATAACTTTTGTTAACTTAAATTCCATCGATCAACGTCTATTAGCTATGCCAGAAGATCTTTTTGATGCCATAGCCGTTAAAATGGCGACTAAAAATATATCTGCTTTAGATATTGATAGCAACTTATAAATTATAAATTTATTTATTAAAAAATATGACCGAAAAACAACCTACTTTCTTTTACAAAATTGAAAATAATGGCCGAATAAATAATCTCGGTGATGAATTCAATCTAGCTTTCACCCCCGACCTCCCAAAAACTAGAAATACCGATAATAAAATCTAATTTTTAGAATTTAGACCTTTTCTTATTTTTTTGTACCTACGGCTTTTTCCAACTTGCCCACTTGCAATTGGGGTAATCACTGCAGCCATAAAACTTCTTGCCACTCTTTGTTTTTCTGACTACTCCCTCTTTACCACACAGTGGACACATAAAACCCGCTTTTTCTTTGAGCGGCGCCGTATATTTACACTCTGGAAAACGCGAACAGGACACGAATTTTCCAAATTTTCCCATTCTAATTACCAGGTTTCCCTCTTTGCAGCTGGGACATTTTTCACCCGTGTTTTCCACTTCAACTTTTACTCTTTCCGCTGTCGCTTCCACTTTTTTAAGTTCTATTTCAAAATTTT
>DAIRER010000491.1:0-1818 GCA_036795495.1 Pseudobdellovibrionaceae bacterium
ATGATCGAAGCCCGTGTGCCCACAGCACAGTATCAAATTGTAAATTCCTACGATGAAACTCTAGAAGCGTCGAAGCACTTTCAAAAACCCTATGTTTTAAAGGCCGATGGTCTTTGCGCCGGAAAAGGTGTTTTTATTTGTAAAGATGATTTAGAGTTAAAAGAGGCCGCACATAAAATATTTACCGAAAAAATATTTGGAGAAGCTGGAACCCAAGCTCTTTTTGAAGAGCCCCTGATGGGATGGGAGATGAGTCTTCTGGTTCTAACCAACGGTTCAAAATATGAAATCCTTCCGGTGGCCATGGATCATAAACGCCTTAAGGACAACGACTTGGGTCCAAACACAGGCGGAATGGGGACAATTGCCCCCATGAAAATCTCTAAAGATTTAATGAATGAAATTGAGGCCACAATTGTTTTCCCAACAGTAAAAACACTTCAACACAAAAATTATATCTACCGTGGAGTTTTATTTTTTGGTTTAATGATTACACCCTCAGGCCCCAAGGTTTTAGAATACAATGTTCGCTTCGGTGATCCAGAAACTCAAGTGATACTGCCACTTCTGGATATTGATTTTGGATTTTTATTTAAATCCCTTGCTGAAGGTCAGCTCCCTACGATTTCACAAAAACCCTTTTCGTGTTGTTGTGTTGTACTGAGTGCTGAAGGTTATCCGGATCATCCCGTTAAAGGATCTACAATTGAGGGTGATTTATTTTACGAAACAAACTCTAGTTATTTTCTACATGCGGGAACCAAACAATCGCCAGAGGGCTGGTGCACGCAAGGGGGGCGCGTTTTAAATGCCGTGGGGATAGGTTCTGATGCTCAAGCGGCAATTCAGGCAGCTTATAACCAAGCGGAAAAAGTAAAGTGGAAAGGCCTTCAAAAAAGAACAGATATTGGTGCGTATTTACCAATTCCAACCAAGACCGATCATACTTGAGGACTCATCTTTTTTAAAGGACTGATGAAAAATCAGTTCTTTGTCTTTAAGAATTTTTTCACGAATTGAAACTTGTGTGCGTTCTTCACCAGGTTTGTAATCGACAGAAGCCTTAAACCAACCCTTGTATTCTACTTTTGCTAAGGCCTGAAAGGCTTCATAGCTCATTGTAAATTTGTGATCGATATCATTTTTTCTTGCCCCCTTCACCACAACATCCGTCTTTAGTTTTTCTTGCATTTCTTTTGTAGATTTCACAAACGGAGCATTTTTCATTTCTGGTGAATTGAGCCAATAATTGATTCCACGATCGGCAATCCTGCCGATCACAGAGTGAGGATCGCTTGAAGGGTTTATATCTGTCGGTACAATTTGAACCATATCTTTTTGATCAAATCGAGTCGTGAATCGATCGACTGGAAAAATAAATTTTTTCATTTTTTTGGGGTTTAAAACAATTTTTTTCTTTTGATATACTTTTTGTGGGTAAACAAAAAATGGCTTTGATTCACTTGAAATTTTTCGTTGAACTTTAGAGAATTCTTTCTGAAAAGAAAAAAAATCCCCTTGGATCAAAAGTGCCAATAATAAAATCGCATTAAAAAAAATAAAATATTTAGTCTTCATACCCCTATTTATTTCAAGTCCTATGCCAACGACTCATTTTAAGACACCCCAGCTGCCAACTTAACATCTTGATATTACTTCATTTATTAGAGCCCCCTTTTTGAAAATTGCAGCCAAGCAATGACCCATCTGTCAAACTTATGATTTACTACCCAAGAATGTCACCTTATGAGTAGACTAAAAACTGTAAATAACTCAGGGACATCGGCGGTGAATTTGGGGTATCTAATTGTAATGATT
>DAIRER010000039.1:0-9290 GCA_036795495.1 Pseudobdellovibrionaceae bacterium
TACGCCAGAAATAATTAATTATTTCTGGCGTACATCCTAAAGCTCAGTTGCGTGAGATTATGCCCAATATTTTATTTTACGGTGGCCTGCGAGAAAAAGATATAAGTTTAGAAAGAAAGTCCGGAAGCACCTATGGTAATGCTCAACAAAGTCTTCCGATTGCTGAAGCCCTAGAATGTAGAGATGTATTACTCGTGACTTCTCGATATCATATGCATAGAGCATATAATACGTTCAGATCGATCTTTCCAGATCATATTATAATCTATAAAAACTCTGTTTACGGGAACCTAAATAACAATAAATTTATTGAAATACTTGTTGAAGCTTTAAAAACTCGTTTTTATAAACTCTGGGTTTTTTAGGCAATATGTTTTTTAAGCAGGAGCTCTTCACTCCTGCCATAATCAGTTATTTGGCGTTTTCTTTTTCCATTTCTTTTCGAACTTCGTCCATATCTAAAGCCTTGGCTTTTCCAATAATATCTTCAAGTGCATTTTCAGGAAGCATTCCAGGTTGATAAAAAATAATGGTTTTTTCTCTAAAAATCATAAGTGTAGGTATGGATCGGACTTCAAAAGAAGAAGCCAGCTCCATTTGTTCTTCGGTATTCACCTTGCCAAATACGATATCTGGATTTTTAGCTGCGACTTTATCAAAAATAGGAGCAAACGCTTTACATGGACCGCACCATGAAGCCCAAAAATCGATAATGACTATATCATTATTTTCAATTGTTTTTTGAAAGTTCTCTTTTGTTAATTCGACTGCTGCCATAGGGCCTCCTTTTAAGTTTGCGAACCAGTTCCAATTTTAAAGTTTAAGTTTATTTTCATTATTTAAGTATGTTCTTGCTCATAATTGTATATAATTTAGTTTTTAATCGAATCTTTTGGGGTCGATTTTAAGTACAGTTGCAGGTATTCAAAACCACTCCAAAGACTAAAAAAAACACTCATCCAAAGCGCAACATAACCCAAATTATGAACAGAAATTGTGGTACCGGGAATTTGATTTAAAATAAGAAGTGGTATTGCCGTCATTTGTAAGGCCGTTTTCCATTTTCCTGTGGGCTTAGCATCAATCACAAGATTGTCGGCAGCAGCTATAGATCTTAGGCCGCCAATCAATTGGTCCCGAATCACGACAAGGATGACTAAATAGGGGTCAATGGAATTCTGGTGTAATAACATAATCAAAACCCCTGTAACTAAAACTTTATCGGCAATAGGATCTAAAAACTTACCTAGGTTAGATACGCCATTGTATTTACGTGCAAAATAACCATCATAATAGTCTGTTACTGCGGCTAAAATAAAAAAAACACAGGTCGTCACTCGTCCCCAGGGGGTCAGAAAAAGCATTGAAAAAAGAATAAACGGGGTCATTGCAATGCGTGAAATCGTAAAGGCCATGCCTAGTTTTTTCTTCCAATCCCCAGGGCTTTGTGTTCTGGTTGCAATTGATTTTTCATTCATAAAATCCCCTCTGTGTGGATTTAAACCTAAAATGAAAGGGGCCGCGTGTACAGCTTTAATCATCAGGTGCAATTTTATGAAACAGATTTAATGCGTATTGTTCATCATAGCAATTATTTAAAATTTTTTGAGGAGGCTCGTGTTGCATGGGCTCACTCGGTCGGGCTGATTCAGTATCAAAAGCCAGAGTCAGCCTCTTTATTTGCCGTTCTAGAAACCCAGGTCCTGCATTTAAAGCCGAGTTATTTTGGAGATTTGCTGACGATAGACCTTGAAGTTAAAAATCAAGGTGTTAGAGTTCTTTTTCAATACCGAGCGCGCCGAGGTCTTATTGATATTGCATTGGGTAAGACAACGCATGTTCCGTTAAATTCAGATTTAAAACCGGTTCGATTGACACCGGAAATGAAAAATATCTTAAAGGGGGAAAAATGGACCGAAACCTGGCTTTAGAATTTGTTCGTATTACCGAGGCCGCAGCTCTTTCATCCTCAGTATGGATGGGGAGGGGTGATGAAAAATCAGCGGATCAAGCTGCCGTAGATGCCATGAGACGCGCTTTTGATAGTTTAAAAATTGATGGTACGGTAGTGATTGGAGAAGGGGAGCGTGATGAAGCTCCTATGCTTTATATTGGTGAAAAAGTAGGCTCCGGCGGAGAGGACGCACCCAAAATTGATATCGCCCTAGATCCTCTCGAGGGCACAACGATTTGTGCAACCGGAGGAGTTGGTGCCATTTCAGTGATTGCTGTTGCAGAGCGAGGAAACTTTCTTCATGCTCCAGACACTTATATGAATAAAATTGCCTGCGGCCCTTTAGCTAAAGGTAAAATTAATCTGGATCAATCTGCGACTTGGAATATCAAAAGGGTTGCCGAGGCTCTAAGTAAACCCATTGGCGATTTGACTGTGGTGATTATGGATCGACCCCGACATAAAGATCTCATTCAAGAGGTTCGAAATACGGGAGCTCGCATTCAATTGATTATGGATGGAGATGTCTCTGCAGCTATCGCAACAGCTTGGCCAGATTCTGGGATTGATCTTTTAATTGGAATTGGAGGAGCGCCCGAGGGAGTCATATCTGCCGCGGCCTTACAATGTTTGGGTGGAGATTTTCAAGGACAATTAAAGTTTCGGGATGAAAACGAAAAAATACGAGCTCAGAAAATGGGAATTCAAGACTTAAATAAAACCTATACTATTGATGAATTGGCTTCAGGATCTTTAATGTTTGTAGCAACAGGCATTACGGATGGACCTCTTTTGCGAGGAGTTAAGGTGCATCCTCAAAGAAAAGCAAAAACTCATTCTTTGGTGATGAGGTCTAAATCAGGTACGATTCGACAAATTGAAGCGTTACATAATTTAATGATTAAGCCAAATTACAATGGGTAAATACAACAGGTAAATACAATGGGTAATTGCGAATTCCTATTAAATTTTTAAAATTAGAAAATGATTGAGAGGTCTTGTGAAAGTGGATTTGGTTTGTTTTTCTTGTCATAAAAAAATTGAGATTCTTCTACCCTTGGGACGTCGTGATGAATGTACTCACTGTGGAGCCGATTTACGCGTGTGTTTGAATTGTAATATGTATGATAAAGGCTCACATCACGAGTGTCGTGAGCCCTCAAGTGATTGGGTCAAGGAAAAGGACCGTGCGAATTATTGTGACTATTTTATGGTTAAGTCTGGAGAGATGAGTACGCAAAGTAAAGCCCAGGATTTAAAAGCTCAGGCCGAAGCACTTTTTAAAAAACAAAGTTGACTCTATTGAATTGAATTATAAGAATAGAGCGTAGGTTAAAATTTGAAATGAGGCGGTATGGCAAAGGCTACGACGACAGACCTGTTTAAATGTTCTAGGAGTGAGTTTTTTAAAATCATTTCTGACTATGAAAAGTACCCTGAGTTTTTACAAGAGGTCAAATCTTGTAAAGTGATTAAAGTTGATGGAACAAGAAAACTTGTTGAATTTCAAGTGCAATTGATAAAGTCATTTAAGTACTGTCTTTGGATGAATGAGGTTGAGAATCAATCCATTGACTGGGAATTTGCCTCTGGCGACTTATTTAAATCCAACTCTGGATCTTGGAAACTTCAGGACGAGGCTGGGAAATGTCGAGCCACTTACAGTTTAGATGTTGGATTTACGATGTTTGTCCCTGGTCCTATTGCGAATACTTTAGTAAATGTAAATCTTCCAAACATGATGAGTAGTTATCATAAAAGAGTGGGGTTATTGCATGGTTGATGATTCAGGTTCTTCATCTTCTACAACAGGTATAAATCTTGAAGGTATGGCAAAAGGTCTTTTAACAGAAGCCCTTCGTAAAGTTTTTACGACCGGAGTGAGTGCCGCTTTTATGACTGAAGAAAGTATTCGGGCTTATTTAGGGGAAATAAAATTACCTAGGGACATATTAAATGTCCTGATTCAAAGTGCCAATAAATCTAAGGATGAAATCACGCAAAAAGTGACCAAAGAGGCCATTGCCATTTTACAAAAGGTAGATGTTGTCAAAGAGCTTTCACGATTCGCAGAAGGGCATAAATTTAAAATTCAGGCAGAAATTGAAATTATAAAAAAAGAAAATAAAGGTCCACAATAATGGAAAAATCACTGAATCAAATCCAACAGAATCAAGATCCTCTAAAACAAATTGAAAACTCAAAAATGTTAGAGTTAGGGTATCTCACGGGAAGCTTGGGTCATGAAATTAATAATATTTTAGCCATCATTATGGGTAAAGTATCCAGTGTAAAAAGAAAAGTAGAACCCTTAGGTGTAGATCCTAAAATTTTAGAAGAATTAGAGAAAATTTCAAGTGTTGCGGATCGCATTGGTAAAATTGTTAAAGCGATAAAGAGCTTTGCTCGTGAGGGATCCTTAGAGCCTTTAGCCGAGGTGGAACTTAAAATCATTATCGATCAAGTTATGCAATTGGAAAAAAAACGACTGATTGATCATAAAATGGAACTTAAAGAAAATACCGAATATTTAGGTCCCGTTTTTGGGCGAAATGCAGAGCTGACTCAATGTTTTGTATTCTTAATAAATCATGCCTATGATGTATTGGATAGTAGTGAGGGAGCATGGATTCAAATATCGAGCCAAAAAATATCAGATCAGTTTGCTGTGATTCTCTTTACAGACTCCAGTTTATCGGCTGATGGGATTCAGTCTGAAAAAGTTCATGATCAGGGATTAGGATTATCTTTTGCAAAAAGGTTGATTGAACATAATGGGGGGCAACTTTTTCGAAATGAAAAAAGTCTTAACAATCAATTTGTGATTGTTTTACCCTTAAAACAGAAAGATTTTGAGTCCTCACTCACTTTAGAAAGTGCTCAAAAATTATTCAATCCATAAAATTTATTTTTTATAAACTTTCCCGTGGACTTCTTTTAAATCACAAGTTATTTGATGAGCTCAAAATAATTTGATTTAAAGATAAGAAAATGGAAGGTTTTTATGAAAATCTCTGAATTTATTGATCACCACTATCGTCATTTTAATGCGGCAGCACTTAAAGATGCGGCTCAATCCTATAAACAGCTTATTGATAAAAATGGAAAAGTCTTAGTAACCTTAGCTGGAGCCATGAGTACGGCAGAGTTGGGTCTTAGCTTGGCCGAAATGATTCGTCAGGGAAAAGTCCATGCCATTTCTTGTACTGGAGCTAACTTAGAAGAAGATGTATTTAATTTAGTAGCCCATGATCATTATGTCCGCCTTCCAAATTATAGAGATCTAACGCCTGCAGATGAACAAAAACTTTTAGAAAAACATCTCAATCGAGTGACAGACACTTGTATTCCAGAAGAAGAAGCAATTCGAAGAATTGAAAAAGTGGTTTTAGAGGAGTGGCAAAAAGCAGATCAAGAGGGTAAATCCTATTTTCCCCACGAGTTTATGTATAAAATTTTACTTTCTGGAAAATTGAAACCTTTCTATCAAATCGACCCTAAAGATTCTTGGTTATTGGCCGCTGCTGAGCGGAACTTGCCTATGGTCGTTCCAGGGTGGGAGGATTCAACCTTAGGTAATATTTTTACAGGACATGTGATTAAGGGAGATGTAAAAAAGGTTCACACAGTGAAAACAGGAATTGAATACATGATGAGTTTTGCTGAGTGGTATATGGCTACGGCAACGAAAAACCCAGTAGGATTTTTTCAAGTGGGTGGTGGTATAGCTGGAGACTTTCCGATTTGTGTCGTCCCTATGTTATCCCAAGATCTTCATAATGTAGATGTTCCCTTGTGGTCCTATTTTTGTCAAATCAGTGATTCTACAACTTCATTTGGTTCGTATTCCGGGGCTGTACCGAATGAAAAAATCACTTGGGGTAAGTTGGCAGAATCGACTCCAAAATTTATTATTGAATCTGATGCGAGTATTGTTGTCCCATTAATGTTTGCTTACATTTTGGGGCAGTAGATAGAGATTATGAAAGAAGGCTATTAAGCTTCTGGGTGATCTGGAAGTGTGATGATAAAATGCGCACCGTCCAGATCTACAGAATCCTCAATAGTTAAGGTCCCCTGGTGAGCTTTAATTATAGTTCCTGAAATACTAAGGCCTAACCCCGTACCACTTCCAGGTTCTTTTGTTGTAAAAAACGGAAGAAGAACTTTGTCTCGATTCTCAGGTGAAATTCCTGGACCATTGTCTTCGACAGAAATTTTTATTTTATTTTCTATTTTCTGAAAGCTCACTCTTATTTTTGGTTGAAGGGTGTCTTTCAGCGCATCTCGTGCATTTCCAATAAGATTCACTAAGACTTGACTGATTTGAGTGGGGCGGCAAATTAAATCAAGTTCTTCGGGTATAGAGATATCCAGTGTGATCCCTGAACTTTTTAATCTTTCAAACGTAAAGTCTTTTACATCTTCCATAAGTTTTATCGCATTTATGCGAATCATATTTTCTGTATTGTTAGGATGCGCAAAAGACATAATAGAGCGAATGATCCGCACAATGCGATGTGATGTCTCTTCGATTTTAGTAAGTTCCATAAAAAGAAAATCTTTTGAAGGCGGAGGATCCTGTTGAACTTTACGTTTCAGTAAACTGAGTTTTCCGATAATAATCGCCAATGGGTTATTGATCTCATGAGATATTCCACCAGAAATAAGTCCAACTTCGGCCATGCGTTGAGATTGTTCTAACTTTATTTTTTGATTGGTGTTTTGTTCTTCAAGCTGAACCTGTTCTTGAATATCCAAAGCTAAGAGCAAGATTTCTCCAGAACCAGGGATTTGGGTCAGGTTCAATGAAAACCATCGCGTTTCATTTTTTATTGTACATAAAAAACGCTGTGAAGTGTGGTTTTTTTTGGACTCGATAAATTCAGTAATTCTTTTTTTGAACTCAGGATTATTTCCCATAAAACCGACAGGTTTACCAATAAAGTCATTTATATCAAGGTGACAAAGATCTAGTACATATTTGTTCACGAGTAAGTATTTTAAATCTGGGGATAGAATGCTAAAAAATCCAGGTATCGAATCTAGAGTGTTTTGAATTAATCTTTGTTCGTTTACAAGTTCATTTCGTTGAGAAAAATAAAATAATAATAAATGAAAAATTTGAATTGAATGTGAGAATAAGTAAATTGTAAATAGAATTGATGTTGATCCTATAAAAAAACCATTCGGTTTGAAAAACAGAAAGGATCCTGGAATTAAAACTGTAAAAATGATTCCAAAAATTGAAATTAAAGGAATGGGAGCCAGAGAAGAGGCCGCTGAAGAAGCGACTCCTGAAAGGACTATTATCGTGACAACGGTTTGAATGTCTAGAACATCTTTAAATAGGAAAATTGAAAACCCTAAAATAGTCCATCCGAAGAAACTGAACAGTGTTGCCGCATAGTAAAACCGTCTTTGTTCAAAGGAAAAATGAAAAAGGGTTCTTAACAGGTTGGATAAGACAATAACAAAAGCACCGACCCCCAAAAAACTAAAAAGATTGTTTTTGGAATATTCAAAATCTGAAAAAAGGACAATCAGTAATAAAAAAACATTTCCCCAAGATGATGCCAGCCGTCGTTTTATTATTTCACTAAATAAATCCTGTTCTAGGTGAGGATCTTGATGGGCAAAAAGAAAGCCAAAACATTTTTTAGGTATTGATTTCATATTGAAAGAACCTCAGTGACTTCAGGAAAGAGCTCACAAATTCTTTTTTCTATGCCCTCTTTGAGGGTGCGGTTGGCGCTGGGACACCCTGAACAGGCACCTTTCATTTGAATTCTAAGAATACCCTCTTTGTAATCATGAAAAACAATATCACCACCATCCATGGCTACAATTGGGCGAATTTCTAATTGGATAATTTTTTTAATATTTCGTACAATTTCAGAGTCTAAGTTAGTTTCATTGAAGTGAGTTGATGAAGCTGGTTTTAAAATCAAAGGATCACCTTTTAGAAGGTGTTGTTGGATCATTTGAGCTAAAGGATTTGCTATATGCTCCCAGCTCACCCATTCTTGTTTTGAAATCGAGATAAAATCTTGACCAATATAGACAGAAGTGGTCCAAGGAAACCCCCAAATCTTTCTGGCAATGGGGGCAAACTCTGTGCTTTCAAAATTTGGAAAATCCATCGGGGATTCGTTGTTTAAAATAGTGTTAAATTTAAACTTTAAAGTCGCCGGGTTGGGTGTTTTTTCAATATCTATTTTTATGGAGTCTTGTGCCATGTTTCTCTTCTCCTTTGGATCCTGCCTTTAGTTATGCTAGAAGTTGATCCTAATAGCAAGATTGAACCATGGATACTAATGAATCAAATATTTGAAACAGATATTTATAATATTAGGATTTGTGGATAACTTTAAACGAGGAAGGCAAATTATGACTCCAAGAGTACGTGAAATATTAAGCTGGTATGGTTCCGACAATGTCGGTGTTTTAACAAATTTAGCACGAATATTAAATCAAGGTAAACTTAAGGGCACTGGAAAAATGGTTATTTTACCTGTAGATCAAGGGTTTGAACACGGTCCCCACCGAAGTTTTGCTAAAAATCCAGATGGTTATGATCCCGCATATCATTTAGAGTTGGCTATTGAGTCAGGATGTAATGCTTACGCGGCACCACTTGGAGCCCTCGAGGTCTGCGCGCGAGATTACGCGGGTGAAATCCCTTTAATATTAAAAATAAATAATTCAGATTCACTGTATACTTCAAAATCTCCTATTTCTGCTTTGACGAGCACGATTGATGATGCCCTTCGTTTGGGTTGTGTGGGTATTGGATTTACAATTTATCCCGGAAGTTCTCATAGAAAATTGATGTATGAGGAAATTGCAGCCGCTTCGAAAAAAGCAAAAGAAGCTGGTCTTGCGGTTATTATTTGGTCCTATTCTCGTGGGGAACAAATAACAAAAGAAGGTGAAACAGGAATTGATGTGATAGCCTATGCGGCACATATTGCCGCTCAATTAGGGGCTCATATTATTAAAGTAAAACCTCCGACATCGCATTTAGATCAAGAAGCTGCAAAAAAAGTTTACAATGAATATGGTATTAAAGTGAACACCATGGCCGATCGGACTCGTCACGTGGTTCAATCTTGTTTTAATGGAAAACGTATTGTGATTTTTTCTGGAGGAGAGGCCAAGAGTACGGCGGATCTTGTTGAAGAGGTCAAGGCTCTTGCTCAAGGTGGCGCCTTTGGAAGTATAATGGGTCGGAATGCCTTTCAACGTCCCAAGAAAGAATCAATTGAATTATTACATCAAGTGATGGAGGCCTTTGCAGGAGGTCGTTTATGAGTCTTGAAAATCCTTTACGCCA
>DAIRER010000492.1:0-1807 GCA_036795495.1 Pseudobdellovibrionaceae bacterium
TGTTTTACCCGCGGTTCTCTTTATCGGAACGTAACTTTTTAATTTTTCCTTAATATACTCTTGTGTTTTGTCATTGGTTTCAGCACCCTTAAGCATATTTTTATAATAATTGGATATTTTCAATCGAGGCAAACCATCCTCATTTAAAGCAACAACATACTCATCGCCCACCTTATACACATAAATATCAGGTGTTACGTAGTGTGTATCCTGAGAAGCATAAACGCGTCCCGGTTTAGGATCCATAGCAAAAATAATTTTACACATCTCAATAACATCTTGAACATCTTTATTGAGGGCTTTGGCAATCCCCTCGTAATTTCTTTTTTCTAAATCTTTAAGATGTTTATCGATAAGCTCTTTAATATCGTTGGTGTCTTCTTGAAGATTTTTTGCCTGAAGCAAAAGGCATTCTTTTAAGTCTCGAGCCCCAACACCTGGTGGATCAAATTCCTGAATCAAACTCAGCACATCATCAAGAAGTTCCCTATCCACTTTTTCTTCGGTGGATATTACATCCAAAGAAGTTTTTAAATACCCATCATCATCTATTGCATCGATAATCAACTCAGCTGCACGCTCTTCTTCTTCGTTAAAACCGTTCATTTTCATTTGCCAGATAAGGTGTTCTTGCAAAGTTTCACTGGTTGAAATTAAATTTTCATAAGAATTGATCTCTTCATTATTTCCAGAAACCGTATTTGAAGGCTTCTGGCTCATATCCACATAACTTTCCCAATCAAACTCATCTTGCTTTTGTGGATCCTGTGATGTCGATTCGTTAGGGCCAGAATCTAAAGACTCAGCTTCTCGAGCGGCCTCTGCCGTTCTTTTAAAATCTTCTTCTTTAAGGTCCACGGTCTCTTCTAAAATAGGATTTTCATCAAGCTCAACTTGAACAGCCGTTTCCAACTCCATACGCGAAAGCTGTAAAAGCTTAATCGCCTGCTGAAGTTGTGGTGTGATGACAAGATTTTGACTCATGTTCATCGTCTGTTTTAGAGCCATGTTCCTCCTATATATAACATTTAGCTACTCCTTAAAGGATACTACAATTTAAAGTGTTCTCCCAAATAAAATTTTCTAGCAATTTCAGAACTGGCTATTTCTTCTGCATTTCCACTCACTTGTATCTTACCATCTTTCAAAATATAGGCATAATCACAAATTCCAAGAGTTTCGCGCACATTATGATCTGTAATCAAGACACCAATCCCCCTAGACTTAAGTTCTCTGATTATATCCTGAATATCAGAGACTGCAATGGGATCAATACCCGCAAAAGGCTCATCGAGCAAAATAAACTTAGGTTCACCGGCAATCGAACGAGCTATTTCAACCCTTCTTCGCTCTCCCCCGGAAAGTGAATAACCATAACTTGAACGAATGTGTGTCAATCTAAAGTCTGAAAGTAACAACTCCAAACGTTCATTTTCTTCAACTTTTGAATAATCATGAGCCTCTAATGCCACCATAATATTTTCTGCAACGGTGAGTTTTCTAAAAATACTTGGCTCCTGCGCTAAATAACTCAAACCCCGCTTGGCTCGTTTGTAAATTGGAAGCGCTGTTATATCTTGATCATCCAAATGAATTTCTCCAGAATCTGGACTCACTAAACCAACAACCATATAAAAAGAAGTTGTCTTACCCGCACCATTCGGCCCCAGAAGACCCACAACTTTTCCAGACTCAATGGAAAATGAAACTCCATCAACAACTTTTCGTTTTTTATAGGATTTTACAATATTTTTGATAATCATGACGCTCATTTTTCTAATTTTTCCATTTTTGCTTTTAGTTTATC
>DAIRER010000040.1:0-9246 GCA_036795495.1 Pseudobdellovibrionaceae bacterium
TTTTTACCCGAGATCATTTGGAAGGCATTAAGTTCAGCCTCTTTTGAGTGTCTTCAAAATGAAGATTTCGATGAAAACAACTAAGTAAACCTCCTCTTTCTTATAGGAACTATAAGGAAGATTTATCTGAAAAAAAATTGATCAATTAGGTATGAGGTGCTAGAACTTCACTTTCTAAATTGATCTTTATGTGGGGGAAACATCAGTATTATGAAACAAATTTTCAAACAAAATCCAAAAACCTTAAATCCAAAAACCTTAAAAATGCTACTGACTATCTTTGTCTCTCTAATTATTCAGACTCTTTCACTTTCTACCTATGCAAATGTTTGCACTTCAATTTTTGAAACAGGTCTTCCTGTATGGTACTCTCAACAAAAAGCCTTTCAACTTGGTGATTTTAAAGTTTATGATACTTGGGAGACCAGCAATCCCAGCGATGGTGTTTTTGTATATGCTTATCGTGAATTGCCAGAAGAAAATCCATTATTTGGATTTAAAAAGAAAAATCAATTAACCCCTGATTCATATTTAAAAAACGAACCACGCCGATTGGCTTTAGCTTGGTTAAGCCCTACCGGATATCTTATTGAGTTACCCATTCTAGAACGCCATATTTTAGCATTGGATCGTAATCCCGTTGATGGAACAATGAATTTTGGAGCGATTCAAGTCGAACTTTCTTCGCAATATCAAATCATTCTCTTTTTTAATGAAGGAAAACTCTCTATTCTTAGACCACGACCAAATTTTCCACTTTTAGCCTTACAAAATGAACTAGTCGTTTTTGAAAAATCTCAGCCCGCTCAGTTTAATCCCACTTTAAAAAAGTATATCTCTACACGGTCTAAAATTGAGCATCAAATGCCTAGAACATTTAAATATATTCCAAGGGAAGTTATTATTTCTAAGCCCACAGCAACAACCAATACTGCACTATTAAATAGTGACGGCTTATTGTTGTCTTACCCTTCTGTGGAGATGTCATTTCCATTTACACAATTTATTGAGGCCTTATCCGTAAAAAAATCTTTTCCACCGATGTTTTTGCCTCCCTGGAATTAGTGGAATTAGTATTAAGCCTCGCCTGGGGCTTTGATTTTCATAGTCAGTGCGTGTAGACCCGCCTTAAATTCAGAGTGAAGAGCTTCATGAATGATTCTCTGGCGCTCAATTCTGGATTTATTTTTAAAAACTTCTGCGGTTATGACTACTTTAAAGTGAGTTTCTTCTTTGCCATCATGCTCTGAATCTGGATGTCCTTTTCCATGAGCCGCATGCTTATGACTTTCATCAATAACGTCTAACTTCACGGGAGAAAACTGATTATTCAAAATTTCACTGATTCTCTCTTTTCGACCACTCATAGAAACTCCCTATTTTTTAAAACATTCGCACTGCAACGAGTAAAATACAACATGAGACACCATAGAAATCAACCTCTATTGAAAATGAGAGGGGATTCAGATAGAAATATTTGAGTAATGTCTATTTAATTTCGCATTTAACAAAAAAGGACCTCCGCAATGAAGAGCCATGAAATTAGAAATCAATTTGTCAGTTATTTTAAAAAACAAAATCACCATTGGGTTCCCAGTTCTTCGTTAATTCCAGAAAATGACCCTACCCTTTTGTTTGCAAATGCAGGAATGAATCAATTTAAAAACACCTTCCTCGGACTTGAAAATCGTGATTACCAGCGCGCCGTTTCAGTTCAAAAATGCGTCCGTGCCGGTGGAAAACACAATGATTTAGAGAACGTTGGATTTACCGCGCGCCACCACACCTTTTTTGAAATGTTAGGAAATTTTTCTTTTGGAGATTATTTTAAAAAAGAGGCCATTCACTTTGCTTGGGAGTTTTTAACAAAAGAAATTCAAATTCCAAAAGAAAAACTTTATGTTACTGTATTCGAAACCGACGATGAAGCTGCTGATATTTGGCATAAGCAAATAGGTCTATCCAAAGATCGCATTTTTAGATTGGGTGAAAAAGATAATTTTTGGCGCATGGGGGACACAGGCCCCTGTGGTCCCAGTTCTGAAATTTTTTACGATCATGGACCCAGCGCCGGAAAAGAATCCGATCCCTATAAAGGCATTTTAAGTGGTGAAGATCGCTTTATCGAAATCTGGAATCTTGTCTTTATGCAATTCTACGAAAAGTCACCGGGAGTGATGGACCCCCTTCCAAAACCCTCTGTTGATACCGGAGCTGGTTTTGAACGTTTGGTCTCGGCCCTGCAAGGAAAATATGCCAACTACGATAGTGATCTTTTTGCGCCGATGATTGAAAAAGCTTCGCAGATTAGTAAAATTGATTATATCTGTGATCCCCTTTTGCTGGCTAAAAATAATGAACTCCGAGAGCAAACCGCCGCCTTTCGCGTGCTAGCAGACCACTCTCGCTCTGTCGGGTTTTTAATTGGCGATGGGGCATTGCCCGCAAACGAAGGACGTGGTTATGTTCTTCGACGCATTCTTCGTCGAGCGATTCGTTATGGCCAAAAATTAAGTCCAACGGACTCTATTTTTCCAGAAATGATCGAAACCATGATTTCTCATATGAGTTCTTTTTATCCTGAGCTTCTAAAACAAAAGAATTTAATTTTAACAACGGTACGAGACGAACAAAATCGATTTTTAACGACTCTCGATCATGGAAATACACTTTTAAGTGACGAGATCTCACGTTTAAAATCAAAAGGACAAAAAACTTTAGAGGGGAAACTTGTCTTTAAACTTTACGACACCTTCGGCTTTCCTGCTGATTTAACTCAATTGATCTGTCAAGAAAAAGGGTTTTCAATTGACGAAGTTGGATTTCAAGAAGAAATGCAAAAAGCCAAACAAAAAGCCAAAAGTTCTTGGAAGGGAAAAGGCATTGACGCCTCAGAGGCTCATCTTCTCTCTTGGACCCAAGAACTCAAATCCACAAACTCTTCAACTGAATTTGTGGGGTATGAAAAGTTAACAGGTGAGTCTTCACTTTTAGCTCTCTCGAATGGAAAATCGCAAGTTACAGAACTTCAAACTGGAGACACGGGATATGTTGTTCTTAAATCCACTCCGTTCTATGCAGAAAGCGGAGGCCAGATCGGAGATCAAGGAACTCTAATCAAACAGCAGAATGGAAAAATTATGGCAGAAGCTCAGGTTTTTGACTGCCGAAAAATTTTTGATATTTTTATTCATTCAGTTGAAGTGATTGAAGGGACATTGAAAGTTTCTGATCTCATTACGGCCACAGTGACTGAAAGTGTTCGTCGCAATACGATGTCTAATCACTCAGCCACTCATCTTTTACATGCAGCCCTTCGCCAAGTCCTTGGGGGGCATGTTTCTCAATCAGGATCGCTCGTGGATGAAACAAAAACTAGGTTTGATTTTACTCACAATAAACCCGTTACAGAAGAAGAAATTTTAAAAATAGAAACTCTTGTGAATGAGCAAATTGAAAAAGTTCTTCCCGTTATAGCCCAAGAAAAAACCTATAAAGAGGCCCTTGCCACAGGAGCCATGGCCCTATTTGGAGAAAAATATGGAGAACACGTTCGCGTTTTAACCATGGGTGATTTTTCCTGTGAACTTTGCGGCGGCACGCATGTTAAAAATACAGCTGAAATTCGTGCCTTTAAAATTGTTTCTGAAAGTGGTGTCAGTTCCGGAGTGCGACGGATTGAGGCTCTCAGCGGTAAAAGTGCGATAAATTATCTTTTTCAAAATTTAAAAGAAAATCAAACGTCACGAAATTTGGCTGGAATTCAAGACCACTGGTCCAAATATCTTGAAAATCCAACCCCACTCCCTGAATGGATTGAAAATAAAAAATCAGAAATTAAAAACCTCGAAAAAGAAATTAAAAATCTTAAAAAAGGGGCCATTGATCTAAATCAACTCTTAAAAAGCGCAAAACCCATGAAAACGATACCTTCAGCCCAGTTTTTGATGGTTCAAATTGATGCTGCTGAGCGCGAGATACTTTCTGAAACTGCAGATCGGCTGCGGGATCATTTACGCTCTGGGATAATTATCGTTGTTGGTAATGCGCAGGGTGAGCACCCCATTGTTGTTTCAATAACTAAAGATGTAACGGCCAGCTTTGCTGCAGGGGTTTTGCTAAAGAAAGCCACTCAAGTCATGGGTGGTAAAGGTGGTGGACGCCCTGATTTTGCTCAAGGTTCTGTCATTGATTTAGCTCAATTTTCAACGGCTGAAAAAGAGCTTTCTCTTTTTTGTTGCCTTTAATCTGTAGTTCAAATACCTTCCCTTTGCCCATAAGAAAAGGGGGGGCTTACATATGAATAAATCTTTAACTATTAATTTTTTTGCTGCTGTTTTTTTTAGCGCAGCTCTTGTTCTTTTATCACCCATACAGGTTTTTTCGGCAGAGGAGGCTTCTCCTATAGCTACACCGCCTCCTCTTATTGAACCAACAATGTATCCTGAAGCTCATGAAATTATGAGCTGTATGGTCCCTGCAGAATCTGTTAAAGTTTTTTTGCAAATTGAAATGTACAATGACACTTCTAAAGATTTTTTATCATTCACTTTAGATGAAGATGGAACAACTTCGGTCTTCCACAATCAGGACGATAAAGATAAAATTAAAGAAAACATTGAGGCTGGAAGTTTAAATATGCTTCTTTTGACGGATCGCATGTCTCAAGAAAATGGCGTCATCAAAAATGTAGGACTTCTTTCGCTTTCAAAACAAGATGATGCTTTCTCTGGTTTTCTTGTGGCAAAAGGCAATATCTACCCATTAATTTGCGTTAGTCTACTTCCTAAAAAAGTGCCTGCAAAGCCAGTGGAAACACCCGTAGAAGTTCCTCAAAAGAACGACCCGATTAAAAGCTTAAAAAAGCAAATTTCAACCTTAAAAACTTTGTTATAGACCCAGTCAACAACGGTCATCCTAAACAAATAGAATGATCGTTCCAAGACACCGACGCAGCTAACGAAGGACTATGAAATAAATGGAATTGGTATTAGGGGGCTTGTTTGTTGACTGTAGATGCAAAGCTATGAATTAAAATGACTTGTACATTGTTTTTTTCTTCTTCTGCATCTGCTAAAACAATTTCACCTATTTGAGTGTGAAACTCAGAAATAAGATCACTGATTTTTTTTGCAGCCCTATTTGATAGAGCATTCACACGCACTGAGGATGTGCTGGCGTTTCTTTCATAGGCTGCGGTGGAAATCAGGGGCTGCAATGAGTATCGCTCCGAAGCTAAATCTGTCACATATTTTGTAAGGCCTCTCAACTTTAAACTTGGGATCATTGAATAACTAAAATCAAAAAGACTCGGTTGATATTTTTTGCCATCATAAGTGATCGCCCCATGGGCAAGCATCAAGGAAAGAACCTTTCGAAGGTGCTCAATGGAACAGGTCGAATGATGAGCCAGAATAGAATCATCATGACTTTCTAGATTTTTATACTCTTTGACTTTTAAAGCACCATTAACAAAGCCACATACGGGGTCTTGCAATAAAAGATCCATTCCCTCTAAATATTGTTTATAGTGTAAAGATAAAATAGAGATTTCAGAAACATCCATAAAACCAGAAAGAAAAGCAATAAGCATCGAGGGCACAAGATCTATTATCTCTAAGGCTTCTGCGAGATCAGGCATTTGTTCACTCTGCTCCCATTTTTTTAATTTGGTCTGATATTTCTTTTTAAGATGGGGATTCAGTTTTAGATTTCTAGCGAGTGTCTGAATAGCCGCCTCAGGAGAGAACTCTCCATCAAAGGTCCAAAAGAGTCTGCGAAAAGTTGCCTCGATGGGCTTTTGTAGAACGGCACAAATATCTAAAAAATTCTCCCACTTAACTTGAGTTACAGAACTTTCCCATTTACCGATTTGATTGAAAGAGTATCCCAGTTGATGACTTAAGGTTCTTTGATTCATCTCTCCACGAAGTTTTTTTATAACTTCAATAGCAAAGGCTCTGTAATCAATTCGTTGATTTATTTTTTTCTTTAATGAATTCTGAAAAATTAAATTTGGCTCGTACATAGCCCATTTTTTACCATGATTTTTTTTATAAAGTGTACTTATAAAATACAAGTAATTAACTTGTATTTCCTAGATAACCTTCTTGGCTTGATGCGCAACGGAAGTTTCTTTAATCCTTAAGCTTCTCAATATTGATTTTCTTGGAGACAATGTACCAGGCTTTTTAGGATATCCTATTCGAAAACCAAATAGGGGATTTTTTAAATTTAAATTCCATTTGTTTTGAAATTGCTCCGCTACAGAATTAATTTCTTTTTTCTGATCTAAATTTAAATTATATTCTTTAAACTCACAAAGTTCATAATATGCCAGCAAATGCCCACAAAATGGCTGAAATCCCATTTCTCGACGCTGACTTTCTAACCAAACTTTTTGAAAAAGGCGACCTAAGTTAAAATTACTTTTATAGGTTTGCTCTGAAGTAGACAGATACGCAAAAAGACTAGCCTGTCTTAAGGGCCGAACTATAGATTTTTTTTGTATAACCCAGGACAAGCCCCAGCGAGTGAGGTATCTCAAAAATTTAATTTTTTTCATCAAAGTAAACATAAATACATCTAAGACGTTTAGACCAAGTTGGTGAATGGGTATTCCAATGAGTGACTTTTCCATCTCAAGACTGATTTCATCGAAAAGACTATCTCTTAGTTTTTCATATTGCCATCTAATTTTATCTAACCTTGAAAGTTGAGAAATCAGCTCTTCACGCTCTTCATCAATTAAAGTGATTTGAATATTAGCTTTAAATGCTTCTTGTTTTAAAAATATAAGAAAATCTTTTGGAATTTCCTTTTTTAAAAAAATATTTCTATTGGTTCTGCGATTTTTAATATTTAAAATCTCTTTGTTTTTTTCTTCGAGAGAAATTTCTTTAGAATCTCCATTAATAGAAAATAAAACCTCAACAACTCCATCAAAATAAACATCTGTATGATTAAAATAAATTTCATTCACTTTAAAACCATCCAGGTTTGCAACTTGGTCCAAGGTTTCTACAAAGGCCCCTAACGCCATCACAGAAGCTGCACCATCAAGATCCATCATTGATGGATTTTTTTTATATTCCTGATCAATTTTTAAAGTAATTTTTGATAGATTTAGCTTAGATTCTTCAACAATAGAGACACTCCATGGCTGAGCATTTCCTCCAGACGGTGCCCGCTCAGCCA
The DNA here is from genome assembly GCA_036795495.1 of Pseudobdellovibrionaceae bacterium. Lineage (GTDB taxonomy): Bacteria > Bdellovibrionota > Bdellovibrionia > Bdellovibrionales > Bdellovibrionaceae > DAIRER01. Next base: position 7,198 of record DAIRER010000040.1, read on the forward strand.
CGTCAAGCCAAGAGAGAATTAAATCAATATTCAATTCCTTTATCTCTTTTTGATCCAAAATTACCCCAAATAAAAATAAGACTTACCAGTATCCTTATTCAGGCTCTCATATTTATAGGTAATTATGCTCGTTTATTTTTTTATTTTCTATTTTTGATACGCTTATCGCAAAAAGAGAAACAAGGTGTAAAAAAAAGACCCCTGTTTATACAACAGAGGCCTGTTTTTTCGATTCTTATTTTGTGGTTTACAAAATATGTAATTCGAATATTAACGTTTAGAGAATTGTCCTCTACGACGAGCTCCACGTAATCCGTATTTTTTACGTTCAACCATACGAGGATCACGAGTCACATAACCTGCTTCATACAATGATTTTTTATAGTCTGGATTAAAAGCAATTAAAGCTCTGGTAATACCGTGACGGATTGCCCCGGCTTGTCCTGATTCTCCACCACCTTCAACGGTGACATTCACATCAAATTTTCCAACTTGACTGACTAGATCAAAAGGCTGTTCAACGATCATCTGAGACTGCATTCGTCTTAAATAATCAGAGGCTTTTTTCCCATTGATGGTTACTGACCCTTTTCCGGGTTTTAGAAAAACTCGAGCTGAGCTGGTTTTTCGACGTCCTGTTGCATAGTAATATTTTTCTGCAGCCATTATTTCCCTCTTTTAGTTTCGATAATCGCAGGTTTTTGAGCAGCATGAGGATGCTCACCTGTAGGATAAATTTTTAATTTGTTAATTAATGTATAGGCCATTTTGTTTTTTGGCAACATTCCACGAACCGCCTCTTGAAGAATAAAAGTAGAATCTTTCTCTTTTTGTTGAGCGGCTGTCATTTCTTTCATAGAACCAAAAAATCGAGAGTGACGATAGTATTTTTTTACTTGCCACTTTTTACCAGATAAAAACATTTTGTCAGAATTGATCACGACAACAAAGTCACCGGTATCTGCATTTGGTGTATAAATTGGTTTAGTTTTTCCACGGATTATGTTTGTAACCTGTGTAGCGAGACGTCCAACCGTCTGATTGCTTGCATCGATAACCCACCATTTGTGGTCAACTTCTTCAGTCTTTGCATGCCAAGTCCCATTGTTCATGGTATTCATGTGTATCTCCATATTTTTAAGTAACAGTTCAAAAGAAAGGTATCTTTAAATTTCTATGCATCTGTTGTCAAGGTTTTGAGGATAATAAACTTTCATTAAAAAAAGTCCCTGGGGGGGAGCCGGTGGTCCGGCGGCTTGACGATCCTTCGCCCCAAGAATTTCTTTCATAGTTTCTGGCGTAAAACCCTTCTGCTCCAGCAAAAGCTGGGTCCCGACAATATTACGCACCATTTGCTTTAAAAAACCATTCCCTGTGATGGTAAATCGTAGGTGCGCCCCCTCTTTTTGCCATTGAGCTTGGTATATGATGCGACGAGTGTGGGAAACCACACTCCCGGTTGATTGCATACTCTTAAAATCATGTTCTCCCAAGAGAAATTCCGTACTTTTTTGAAGGTGCTCTAACTGAGGCGCTCGACGCATCCAGTAAGCATAACGATGCAAAAAGGGGTTCGGTCGTGGGCTACTGAAAACCACATAGCGATAAGTTTTTCGCTCTGCAGAAAGTGTTGCATGAAAATCATCCGGGGCCACCCAGACCCTTTTAACAACAATCGAGGGAGGCAATTGAGTATTCACCGCCCAACAGAGATCCCATTTTTTTGACCTCTCAGTATAACTAATCGTGTCAAAATGACAGACTTGTCCGTAGGCATGAACTCCCGCATCTGTTCGCCCAGAGGCACACAGTTTAATGGGTTCATTTAAAACTTTTCCCAGAGCCTTCTCTAAAGCTAAAGAGACACTGATTTTTCCGCCCTGTGATTGGCGCTGCCAGCCACAGAAATCCGTACCATCATAGGCCACGATCAATTTAATTCTTGTTTTAGGAGCTAAAGAACTCCCCGTTGATTCATCAGTATTCAACCAAAAACCCCAAGCTTGTGATACCTGAAGAGGCATCTAAATCCGTTTTGAATGTAAAAAC
>DAIRER010000041.1:0-9242 GCA_036795495.1 Pseudobdellovibrionaceae bacterium
ATGTGGCTTGTGATAAAAAGTGTTCACTAGGCAAATGGATTTTTGCTCATGAAGATAAGTATTCAAGTTTGAATGAGTATTATGAACTTAAAAGAATACATGCCCTTTTTCATCAACATGCCGCGACTTTAGTTTCCAAAATCAATAAGGGTGAAAATTTCGATACTTTTAGTGAACTGGGTCCACAAAGTATTTATGCTCATAATTCAACAGATGTCATACAATCATTATTGACTCTAAAAAAAACAATAGAAAGTTAAAAACTAAGTTTTTTAAAATTTTTCTAACATAAGTAAAATTTTTTTAGCTTTCAAACCACCAGAATATCCTGTTAAGGATCCATCTTTTCCAACCACACGATGACAGGGGTAAAAAAGAGGGAGTGGATTCTTTCCAAGAGCAGCCCCTGTTGCTTGAAAAGCTTTAGAGTTTAAGGATCGAGCCAGCTCAGAATAGCTCTGGGTCTCGCCATAGGGAATTTGTAAAAGAAGTTCCCATACCTTTTTTTGAAAGGATGTTCCTTGAAGCAACAAGGGAAGTTCAAAGTGTTTTCTTTTTTTTTGGAAATACTCCTGAAGTTGTTGGTGGGCGGATTTTAAAATTAAAAATGAAGGACCCATTTTATGATCTTTTGAGTTGAATTGGGCCTGACGTAGGTCGGGGGTGTTCTTATTTTCAAATTCACAGGATAAAAGAAAAGAATCATTGGCTCTAAGAATCAGGTTTCCAAGGGGAGACTTCATATGTAAAAAATTAGAATCATTCATAGAATCCGTGCTTTAGTCTGTAATCCCAAAAAAAGAAAGTATATTTTGGTAGGTTTATAAATTTTTGCTAAGATCAGTTTATGCAAGTTTTAGTATTGGGTGGACAAAAATTTTTAGGAAAGTACTTTACAGATCTTTTACACAAAGATGGATTTTTTATTACTTTAATGCAAAAAACCCCTTTTACAGAAAATAAACTTTCTGGCGTTGAATATCTTAATGTGGATATTTTAAAAAAAGAAGATTTTAATAAAATTAATCCCAATGCAAAATGGGATTTTGTTTTTGATTTTTCAACTCAAAATCCCTTGGGTATAAAAAATATTATTGAAATACTTGGTCCACGGTTTAAAAAATATTTTTACATGTCCAGTATGTTTATATATCCCTATGGGCAAAGTCTTCACGAAGAGCAGTTTGACCCAACTCACTTTACATTACCTGCAGATTATGGAGTTTTAAACTCAGTAGATGCTCTACGGGGAGTTGAGGCACTGATTGCACAAAAATTGCCAAAACGTTTTGTTATTGTACGTTTGCCTTTTGTTTTTGGAGCTCAAGATCCTACTTTAAAACTTCAAAAATTAATTCGAAAAGTTGTAGCTAGAGAATCTATTTATTTTCCGAATTTGGACGCTCGTTTTAGTATGGTCAGTATTGAAGATGCAGGAAAAACAATTTTAAAATTGTGTTTAGATCCCTTTGTGGGAGTGGTTAATGTGTCCTCAAATGCGACAGTTCGAATAGGCCTTTTATTGAAGTGGATTGAACACTATTCTTATGTCAATGTGATGGTAACCACTACGGCAAGTGCAGAATCAAATACAATATTTAGTCTTGATAAAGATTTATATTTCGACACAAATCTACTTAAAAAGTTAGGAACTGTGATTCCTAACTCTTCTTCTTATCTTGAAGAGTTGATAAAACAAGAATGTCAAAATCTTCTAGATGAAGCCAATTAATAAATTTAACTTCGATCAGCCAGTGATTTGATGGTTCTTTGAGCGGCTCCAATGTATTCGCTGAGCGGTCGTATAATACGATTGTTTTCACCCTGTTCTATAATATGGGCTGACCATCCTGTCGTTCGAGCCATTACAAAAATAGGAGTAAAAAAATCAATTTCAAATCCCATCATGTAGTAAGCCGGACCAGCTGGAAAATCCAAATTGGGGTAAATGTTTTTCTTTTCAACCATGACTCGTTCTAAAGTATCATAAATACTAACCCATTGGGTTTGTCCCGTGACTTCCGCCATCACACGCATGTATTTACTCATCGTCGGAACACGAGAATCTCCTTTTTTATAGACACGGTGTCCAAAGCCCATCACCTTTTTCTTTTTTTCTAAAGCTTCAAGCATCCAAGCTTCAGCTTTTTGTGGATCCGCAATTTCCATCATCATATGCATCACTTGTTCGTTGGCACCGCCATGAAGTGGCCCCTTAAGAGCTCCAATCCCGGCAACAGTGGCTGAGTAAAGATCTGATTGAGTTGAGGCCACCACCCGAGCTGTAAAAGTTGAAGCATTAAAGCTGTGTTCTGCATACAATATTAAAGAGGCATCAAAGGCCTTAACCACACGAGCTTCTGGGACTCGTCCAAAACACATATTAAAAAAGTTTTCAGCAATACTAAGATCTGTTCGTGGCGGAATAAAATCTAATCCTTTTTTAAAACGGTAATCTGCGGCGATCAGGGTTGGGATTTTTGCTAATAAAAGAATAGCTTTATCAAGCTGCGTTTCTTTGTCCGATTGCCAAATGCGAGAATCTTCACAACCTAAAAAACTAACTCCTGTCCGGACAGAATCCATGGGATGTCCTTTTTGTGGAAGTAATTTTATTACATTTAGAAGATTTTTAGATAGATCCCTTGAGCCGCGTTCCTTTTTTTCAAAGGCATCTAGTTCAGACAAGGTGGGAAGATCTCCATAGTATAAAAGAAAAGCCACTTCTTCAAAGCGACATTTCTCAGCAAGCTCTTGAACGGGATAGCCGCGATAGACTAGGGAGTTTGTGTCAGCGTTCACCTTGGAAACGCTCGACGTGTCAATGACAGCCCCCTCAAGACCTTTTTTGACGTTCATCTTTTCTGGTTCCGCGACGTAATCTGGATTGATGTACTCAGACATTTTTCCCCCTTGGGTTAAAGTTTTGAATTACAATTTAAAGTTAAAAATGGATTGATCAAATAAATTATATTTTTCATAGTTGACCAACTCATAAAGTTCTTTTCGGTGCTGCATATCCTTAAGGGCTCCTTCTTGTGAGCCATGAGTAAGGATTTCAGTAAGTCCACGTTCAACGGACTTCATTGCTAATCGCAGTGTTGTCACAGGATAAATCACCAAATTAAAACCAAGACTTGAAAGTTGGGACTGGTTGAGTAATGGCGATTTACCGAACTCAGTCATATTTGCTAAAAGTGGAACAGAAATGGATTTTCGAAAAGTCTCATACTCTTTTTCATTTTGTAAAGCTTCTGGGAAAATCATATCCGCTCCCGCATCGACATAGGACTTGGCTCTTTCAATGGCTTTTTCTAAACCCTCAGAGGCTCGGGCATCGGTGCGAGCAATAATTAAAAAATTAGAATCTTGTTTTTTACCTTCGACACCCGCTTTGATTTTTTTTATCATATCTTCTTTTGGGACCAAGGACTTTCCATCCAAGTGGCCACAGCGTTTGGGGTTGGTTTGATCTTCGAGATGACAACCGGCCAGACCCAGTTCAACCAATTCCATAACAGTGCGTGTGACGTTGAGAGGCTCTCCAAATCCAGTATCTATGTCAATGATCGAAGGTAGGCTGGTCACTCGTGAAATTTGTCGCCCTCGTTGAGCAATTTCTGTTTGAGTCGTTAAGCCAATATCAGGGTAACCCAAGTCGTTTGCTAAAACTGCGCCAGAAATATAAACTCCTTGAAATCCCATTTTTTCAATTTGCATGGCCACAAGAGGCGAAAAGGCTCCTGGAAATTTTAAAAGTTTTCCAGAGAATAAATCCTTACGAAAATTTTTTCTTTTTTCAGCAGGAGATGTTGTTGGAAATAGCATTAGAAAATACCTCGCTCATCCCTTTTATGATTGTTCAGTTTGCTGAGTTCAATTTGAACATTCAATTGTTTTAATTGTTGGGCGGTAAGTTCTGGCAACTGTTGCACCAAGGATAGAAATCTTTGGCTTTCTTGAGGCGTAATGATTCCCGTTGTCAGGGTCTCGAATTTACGAATGTAGTCTGCACGTTTAAATGGTTTTGCTCCTGCGGGGTGAGCATTGGCAACGCCAAGTTCATCCACTAAAACGGCTCCATTTTTAAATTTAACTTCAACTTTTCCACCAAAGCGTTTTTTGTTGGGGTCAGCTTCATGATACATACGAGTCCACTCGGGATCTTCGACTGTTGAAACTTTATGCCAGAGCTTTACAGTTTCTGGACGCTGAGCGCGTTCTGGAGAGTAAGAGTCAACATGGTGCCATTGTCCATCCTCAAGTGCTACGGCAAAAATATACATGATGGAGTGATCTAATGTTTCTCGAGAGGCTTTGGGGTCCATTTTTTGTGGATCACCAGCGCCGGTGCCGATCACATAATGAGTGTGATGAGAGGTGTGTATCAGTATGGATTCAATTTGAGAAAAATCTGTAATTTTAGAGCGCATACGGCAAGCCAAATCAATCAGAGCTTGAGACTGATATTCGGCAGAGTGCTCTTTGGTATAGGTTTCTAAAATTGCATTTTTGGATTCTCCAGGTTCAGGAAGAGTCACCGTATACTCGCCTTTTTTTCCATCCAACATATAGGCAATCACAGAATCCTCGCCTTCATAGATAGGTGAAGGGGCGCCCTCACCTCGCATGCAACGATCTACAGCTTCAATGGCAAGTTTTCCAGCATGGGCTGGGGCGTAGGCCTTCCAAGATGAGATTTCGCCTTTACGGGATTGGCGAGTGGTAAAGGACACGTGAACGGCTTGTTGAATCGATTGATAAATCGTAGAGGTTGGAAGATTTAAAAGACTTCCAATCCCAGCCGCTTGAGCCGGGCACAAATGCGCAATATGATCTTTTTTATGTTGATGCAGGCAAATGGCTTTGACTAGATCGACATGAATTTCATAGCCCGTTAAAATACCTCGAATAAAATCTTTTCCAGATTTTTCTTTTTGTTGAGCGACAGCTAGGATAGGTGGAATATTATCTCCAGGATGCGAGTAATCTGCAGCTAAAAATGTGTCATGGTAGTCGAGTTCTCGAACGGCTGTTCCGTTGGCCCAAGCGGCCCACTCACAAGAAAAAGTTTGTTCGTTGGGAAGACCAAAAACCGTAGCCCCTCCAGAGCGAGGATGGGCCAGCGCCATAGATCGAGCTGTTGCTACGGGCGTGCGATTGGCTGCAGCAATCGCCACCGAGGCATTATCAATGATACGATTGATGATCATATCAATGGCGCCATCTGAAGCTACTGATTTGTCTGAAGCGATCTCTGCCATTTTCCAGGCGAGCTGATTTTCACGGGGAAGGTGTTCTTTTGATGGATAGACACGGACTTTATAAGATTTCATAGGAATCTCCTGATCAATTAATTGTAAAGGGAGGCTATCGTTTGGCGGCATTTGGGTCAAATGAGAAACCTTTAAGAAGGAGTGCTAACATGTTGCGATAAATTGAATTTGGCTTAGAATGTACCGATAGAGAGGTGAACTCGTTCGCTGGATTCATAACTTTTTCGGTCCAGTTTAAATGCAATCTCTAAATTTACAGCCCCTAAAGGAGTATTATACCTGAGTCCAAAACCAACTGCATCTCGGTAATAATCCTCAAAGGGTTGATTTTTAATAAAAACCATTCCTCCATCATAAAACAAGGCGCCACCAAGTTCTTTATAAAATGGAAATCGCAGTTCAGACTTTATTAAGAACATTTGTGAATTCGTGGTTAATAAATATTTTTCAGATCCAAGGTCAATGGAGTTGGGAAAAGATTCTGAAGTTCCGGCCTCGAAACCTCGGATGGTGTCGCGGCCTCCAAGAATAAAGCCCTTTTTATCGTAGGGGACAGCGCCTGTACTTAACGGACTTATGTTTTCGATATAGCCAGCACGCAGTTGATTGGCGAAGATCACTGGATTTGAAAGTTTGGGAGTTAAATTTAAATAGTGAGTAAAACTAGCCGTAGAGAGCCAATAATTAATTTCTTGTGAACTCCCCAGCAGTGGGTCTGAATACTCAAAAGCAAAACGTGCTAAAAAACCCTGAGAAGGTTGAAATGGATTATTTCGATAATCTAAATCTAAAAAAGGACCAATGCTGGCAATGTTGACAGAGGTGTCTTCGACACTGGATGGGGCCGCTTGATTTGAAATACTGAAGTCTCTGACGGTAGCCAGAGACCAGAGATTCCAAATTCCTGAAAATTCTTGAGTGAATCGTTTTTCCAAATTGAAAGAGACTTGATTGAGAATGGTAGCTTGTTGCGTGTCATAATTGGATATGTATTCGTTGCGAGTTAAGCCCAGGCGCCCCTTGATGTTGGTTTCAAACAAGTAAGGTTCAAGATAACCCAGAATAATTTTAGATTGAGGGTATTTAATCAATGTCAGATTGTAATTTCCTTCCATGCGAAGTGAGAGGCCTCGTCCTGTGCCTTTTAAGTTGTTGTAAGCGATGCCCGTATAGGCACGAAAAGTAAGTCCCCGTTCGTTAGTGGCTCCAAGTCCAAGGGTAAACAATCCAGGATCTCTTTCTGTAACCGATATGATTAAGGTACGATTAGAAACTGTTGTTCTTTCTTCTAAGGTTTTAACACTGACCGTATTAAAAAAACCGGTGCGTTGCAAATTAGTTTGAGACGACTCTAAGGACTCCGGAGTTACAATATCACCGAGTTTTAAATCAATTTCATTGAGAATAACATTTTCTTGAGTAAAAGAATTTCCTTCAATGACAATGGCGGCGACTTTCACTAACGGACCTTCAAAAATGTTAAAATTTATAGAGGCCATGGTGTTATCTAAAGAGTACTTAACAAGATCTTCAAATTCATTAGTAATGCCCATCTCAATAAATCCAGAATCATAATATAGGCTTTTAATGCTTTGAATTGATTTTTTTAGCTTTTGCAGTTGAAAAGGTTGATTTTCAGAAAAGCCAACAGTTTCTAAAAGTTTACTTTTAGAGATGTTAACATTTCCTGTAAAAGAAATATTTTTGATAATAGTTTGTGGACCTTCATCAAAATTTATAAGAATTTGAACCTTGGTTTTTTTTTCATCATAATTTGATCTGAAAGAAATAATTTTAGATTGTAAAAAACCTTGATCTTGAATTTCATTTATAAATGATTTTAAACTTGTATCAAAACTTTCTCTATAATAGTACTTATCGAGAACAAGTTCTGTCGCCGTTTTGTTCAATAAGGATAGATAATAATTTTCAGGTCGTGAGTAAACGCCACTAAAATTTATGGATTGTATCTGAATTCTTTGATTTTCTTTAATATCAAAGTTTATGATTTTTTCAAATTCATGTTTTCCTTTGTTCTCGAAACTTTGTATTTCAACTAAGGCAAAGGCTTCTGATAAATAAAACTTTTTAAGTCGATGAGCTAGTTCCACATCAATTCTAGGGCTGGCCGAAAAAAAATTCTGCAGTTCAAGAGCTTTAAGAAGTTTTGATTTGCTATAGGATTTCTGACCAGTGAAGTTTATTTTATAAATCTCTTCTTTTTCAATTTGAAACTCAATTGAAACTGATTCATTGTTTTTTTCAAATGTTAAATGAGGTCCAATAATTTCTGCACGAATATGGTCATTATCTGCCAAATATTCAAGAAAAGTTTGTTTAAGTGTCAGTAAATCCTCTTCATGATAAATCGAATGAATAGAGCCTTGAACCAGTTTAAGAAGTGATTTTTTTAAAGAAGGCGATTTGCATTTTATTTGTATATCGGAAATTCGAGTTTGAGGACCAAAATTGATTTGAACATTCAAATGAATATTATTGTTTGCACTGTTTATGACTTCTGAATGAATTTGAAACTGATTATACCCTTTTGAAATATAAATATCTTTGATGCGTTCTAAATCAAGGTCTAAAAAATCTTTATCAAACACTTGATTGAGTTTAAGGTTGGTCAGTTTATTGAGTTCCTTCTGCTGCTCTAAGTTTACATTAAGCCAATTTAGTTTTTCAATTTTCGGAAGGGGTTCGGTTTCAAACTGAATTTCTTGATTTTTGTTTTTAAAAACAGAAGCGTGTTTAAGATTTTCTGATAAATGGATAAAACGTAAAACCTCATCAATCTCAGAAAGAGTTAAGGCTTCAAAATTAAATTTAAATTGATTTTCTACCTTGGCTTTAAGGCCAGCTTGTTCTGGTTTCCAATTCACAGAGAAAGTTGACGGAGATTGTAGCTGTGCGGAGACTTTTATAGTAAAACTCGATGAAAAGATTAAAATAAAGTAGAAAAGAATAGAAATATTCATGAAATCCCTTTATTTAAATTCACGTTTGAACTCCAAGTCAATTCCAAATAAATCTGTTGTTGCCGTGCTATTGCCCTGAATATTTTGAGTTTCTGTTGCCTCTTGGGACTTCCATTTACCAAGAGTCGATAGGTTTGAATTAATGCGGTAGGTGGCTTCTGCTTCATAAGTGGTAGAAGGTCCACCCAGAGTTCGACTGGCTCGAACAGAAATTTTATCTGTTAGCTTTTTACTTCCGGTCACTTTGTTAACATTTGTATTAGTAGTTGAGTCAAAGTCTGTAATGATATCCACATCCACACCAAAGGTATCTTTAATCTTTTTTCTTAAGAGGGGGTTACTTCGGTAAATATATTGTCCAATTTCATATCCTAACTTTTCTGTTTGAGCCTGAGAGGCAATATTTTGATCTAATTTTGAAGTCGTTACACCAAAGGCTAGTAAAGTAATGATTTCATTTTCTGGTAATGGGGGAGAACTAGTCATTTGCATTTGTAAACTCTTTACGGGACCTTGAACTGAAAGTGTTACATCGTATTCATCAATTCGACTTTGTGCATTTAAAAAAACTTCTGGGTTTAAATCCTCTGTATCTTTAAATTCAACAGTGCCATTGATAATATTAAATACACGGTCTCTGAACAGAAGTTTTGTGTTTTTTTCAGCTGTGATTATTCCTAAAAGTCGAGGCTTGTCGGGTGCACCTTTGATTTGTAAGGTCCCAAAAATATTGCCATCCGCATTGGCGTTTTTAATGATAAAATTTCTAGGCATAATTACTTTTATATCTAAAAGTAATGGATCAAAGCTATTTTGTCTTAAAATCTTTGGAAGATAAACATGATTTGTTGATTTTTCATTTGAAGCAACCTCTTGATCAAAGTTTTTGGTGAGCAGACCTTCTTTAACGTTGTAATTTCCAGAAATTGTAAATGGAAACCAATCACCTGTGATAGAAATGTCAGCGGAACCGTTGGACCGAATG
>DAIRER010000493.1:0-1797 GCA_036795495.1 Pseudobdellovibrionaceae bacterium
GCCGCGCAACTTTCTTCATTAAGTGATGAAACAGCCGAGGGACGATCCATTGTCGTTTTGGCAAAAGAATTGTTTGGGTTCAGAGGGGAAAATCTTGTTAAAGAGAATGCAGAATTTATACCCTTTACAGCCCAAACGAGAATGAGTGGCGTTAACTTCAAAGATTTAAATGGAAATACCCGTGAAATCCGAAAAGGCGCTGGAGACTCTCTGAAAAAATATATAAATCAAATCGGTGGGGTTTGGCCTTTGGATTTAGATGCCATTGTAGAAAGGGTAGCTCATTCTGGAGGAACACCGCTTGTGGTGAGTGATAATAAAGAAGTCTTAGGCGTCGTGCAGTTAAAAGATGTGGTTAAAGGGGGCATTAAAGAGCGTTTTTCAGAGCTTAGAAAAATGGGAATTCGAACCGTGATGATTACTGGAGATAATCCTCTTACCGCCGCAGCCATTGCAGCAGAGGCGGGTGTTGACGATTTTATGGCTCAGGCGACTCCAGAATCAAAGCTTAAAAGAATTCGTGAAGAGCAGTTCGCTGGGCACCTTGTAGCTATGACTGGTGATGGAACAAATGATGCCCCCGCCTTGGCTCAAGCGGATGTCGGAGTGGCCATGAACACAGGGACTCAAGCGGCACGAGAAGCTGGAAATATGGTGGATCTTGATTCAAATCCAACAAAACTTATTGAAATTGTAGAGATCGGAAAACAGCTATTGATGACCCGGGGGAGTTTAACCACTTTTAGTATTGCAAATGACGTCGCAAAATATTTTGCAATTTTACCAGCGCTCTTTGGAACATTATATGCTGTCAATGGAATGAGTGAGGGGCCTTTATCTGGATTAAATGTGATGAATTTACACTCGTCACAAAGTGCGATATTAAGTGCCGTTATTTTTAATGCGCTCATCATTGTGATATTGATCCCTCTAGCTTTAAAAGGTGTAAAATATCAAGCCCTCCCGGGAGCCCAGGTGCTACAGCGAAATCTGCTCATTTATGGTTTAGGGGGGCTGATTGTACCCTTTATCGGAATTAAAATGATTGATCTTTTTATTACAAAATTAGGTTTAATTTAACAACTGAGGATATTTATGAAGAATCTACTGACTGCTTTTAAATTATTTTTGATAATGACTCTGCTAACGGGTGTAGGTTATCCATTAATGATTACGACTTACTCTTATTTTATGACTCCAGAGAATGCTAATGGGTCTTTGAAAAAAGTTGATGGAAAATTTATTGGTTCGATTCTTTTGAGTCAGAAATTTCAAGAAGAAAAATATTTTTGGCCACGACCCTCGGCTGTTGATTACAATGCGGCCTCTTCGGGCGCTTCTAATTTAGGTCCGACCAGTCAAGCTTTACGGGATCTCTATCAACAGCGTTTGGGTCATGAGGACGCGAACGCCGTTCCACAAGATCTTTTATTTGCGAGCGGGAGCGGTTTGGATCCTCATATTTCGCCTGCAGCGGCACTGTTTCAGGTGGAGCGAGTGGCAAAAACTCGCGGCATAGAGTTCAACCAAGTGCGAAATCTGGTAAATGAGTTCACGGAGGCACGACAATTTGGTATTTTGGGGGAGCCTAGGGTGAATGTTCTATTATTAAATTTAGCATTAGATAAAATCAACCTGAAGTAAGAATTCAAATATATGAATTAAAAAGTTAGGATTAAATTTGGGCGATCAAGATCAACGACTTAATCCAGATGCTCTTCTCGAGCTGATCAACGCTGAATCTGAAAATCAGAACAAGGGAAAACTTCGTGTTTTTTTGGGAATGTCCGCGGGAGT
>DAIRER010000042.1:0-9184 GCA_036795495.1 Pseudobdellovibrionaceae bacterium
ATCGGAACAATGGTTTGTAAAAATGGATCAACTGGCCTCTCCCGCTCGCCGAGCTGTTGAAAATGGAACCATTGAATTTATTCCTGAATCTTGGACAAAAACTTATCTTCATTGGCTTTCCATCATTGAAGACTGGTGTATTTCACGACAACTATGGTGGGGCCATCGCATCCCCGCATGGCATTGCTCCAAATGTCAGCATATTAATGTCTCAGAAACAGCTCCTGAAAAATGTGAGAAATGCAATTCTACAGATTTACACCAAGATGAAGATGTCCTGGATACCTGGTTCAGCTCTGCTCTTTGGCCTTTTTCTACAATGGGTTGGCCTGAAGAAACAGAAACACAAAAAACATTTTATCCAACTAATATTTTAATCACAGGTCATGATATTATCTTTTTCTGGGTTGCACGAATGATCATGATGGGACTTGAGTTTAAAAAAGATGTTCCTTTTAGAAAAATATATATTCACGGTCTTGTCAGAGATGCTCAAGGTCGTAAAATGTCTAAAAGCCTTGGAAATTCTATAGATCCCGTTGAAATGATTGAAAAGTATGGAGCTGACTCATTAAGATTTACTCTGATGAATCACTTATACTCAGGCAAAGATACAAAGTTTTCTGAACAACGGCTTGAGTCTTACCGTAACTTTATGAATAAAATTTGGAATGCCTCTCGCTTTGTACTCAGTCACCTTGTTGATTTCAAAATACCTGAAAAAGGACTGAGTGCTTTACCAGAAGCCAATGATCTTTCGGTTTTTGATCGATGGATTATTTTCAAACTAAATCATGTCATGAAAAAAATCGAAGAAGCTATGGAGACTTGTCGATTCTCAGATGCTTCAAATGCTCTATATCATTTTATTTGGCATGAGTTCTGCGACTGGTATATTGAGTTTTCAAAGCCCATCTTAAATGGCTCAAACCCCAAAGAAAAAGAAGCCACCCAATTAGTTTTGGCTCAGGTTTTAAACCGCTGGATACGTTTACTACACCCTTTTTGCCCTTATATCACGGAAGCCATATACGAAAAATTGCCCCTTAAAAATCAAGCCTGTATGATCGATACCTACCCCACTCGCGCCAATGAAAAAAACCTTTTATCATTGGGAACTCATGCTGCAGAACAAGAAGTGGACCTGCTTAAAGAAGTGATTGAAGCACTTCGCAATATTCGTGGAGAGAATCGCATCAGTCCGGCACAAAAAATCAATGTTAGACTGGGAATCTCCTCGGAAACAGTTCAAAAGATATTAAGCTCCAACCGGGAAGCCTTAAAAACACTTGCCCGAATCGATGATCTTCAAGTTGGTGAAGAGGGCCTTTTAACAAAATGTGCCGTAACTCCCATTACACTTCATGACCATTCCGTGAAGGTGATTGTCCCGCTTGAAGGTCTTGTGGATTTCAATGAAGAGATTAAACGACTTGAAAAAACAATCGAGAAACTCAGCCGTGAAGTCAATGGCCTTGGACTGCGCTTAACCAATGAGAAATTTTTAGCCAACGCCGACCCAGAAATTGTTGAGCAGGATAAGTTGAACTTGGTAAAAATGAAGGGTCAACTTATCTCTATGCAAGACTCCTTAGTGCGGTTTAGAACTTAATTTTATTTCTTTGCGTTTGCAACATGAAGAAGACCAATTATCTTTTTTTGGTTCATCTTTTTGTCTTCTGGTATTTGATTTAATATTATACTTTCATAAAGGGCCATTCTACGTTTATCAATTTCAAGAGTTCTATCAATTGATAATAATAAATCAGAGTCCTTAAATGGCTTTTCAATCACATCAGATACTCCTAAGCGAACAGCACACAACAAAGTCTCGTAATTCATTTTGCCTGTCACAAAAATTACCGGCTCGATTCGTCCAATGGAACGAATATATGTCACAAAATCAGACCCAGACATTCCTGGCATTAAAATATCACACAAAATAAGTGAAAAGGGTTTTTCACTTACAATTTCTTTAGCATCTAATGCAGAAGTTCTAAAAATAACTTCTTCGTAGAGAGGAGCCAATAGACCTTGCATCAAATCACAAATTTCAGGTTCATCCTCAACTATTAGTATGTTTTTTTGTCTTTTCATGTAATTCCTTTATTCAATAGATATTAAGTTATAGTATTTTACTAGATATAATTTCTAGATGTCAACTCATTAGAAATGGCTCAAATCCAAAAATAAAATATGACTACTGGATCAAAATAGAACACTTAATGTATTAAATTAAGAAAACGTAGCTCTAAGTCTTGTTCTTTTTATTTAGCCTTCCTACAATTTAATTAAGTTTATTTTTAAACGAAAAGGGGAACTGATGAAATCATTTTTAAACATGAATCGCTATTTTTTATTTACACTCCTTACTCTTTCAGTGTTTTCTCAATTTTATTTAAATTGCTCCAATTCAGCATATTCACTTCAGTATTTAATAGACCAAATGAATCAAAGCCAAAGTTTTGGTAGTAACGGTGAAGTCCTTATAGAGGGAGGTCCCTTTACAAATGATCTAAACATTTATATACAACCACGATCTGAAAACGCCACAGAGATCTACATCACTTCTAATTCTTCTTGTGATTCTGAAGGTTTTTGGCAGCCAATACAATCTCGAATACCCTGGATTTTAAAAGAACCCAATTCACTAAATGAATTTTGGATTCGTTTTAGAAACTCTCAAAATCAAGTATCAGAATGCATTAAGGCTTCAATTACTCATGATGACAAGGCTCCCTTAGTTCGCATCGAAAATGGTCCAGAGTCTTTTACAAGAAATACACAAGAGAATATCAAAATTATTGCAATCGATGATTTGAGTGGAATTCAAGCTATCCTTTGTAAAATAGATAATGAATCACAACTTCAGCCCTGCGAAGAGCATATTGATCTTATCAGTTTACAAGATGGCCTTCATCAATTAACAATTTCTGCAATAGATCGCGCCGGAAACATTTCGACACCATTTGAAATTCAATGGACTGTTGATACTATAGCTCCAGAAGTTCGAATTACACAGCGACCCGATTCACTTTCAAATCTTTCAAGAGTTCAAATTCACTTTGAAGGAGATGATAATCCTAACGGCAGTGGCCTAGAAATGTTCAGTTGCCAATTTAATGACGGAAAATGGATGGCCTGCAGATCTCCTATGACCTACGACAATATCAAAGAGGGAAATAACTTTTTTCAAGTTAAAGCCATCGATAAAGCTGGAAATGGATCAGAACCACAAAGTGCACAATGGAAAGCGGATACAACTGCCCCCTCTGAATTTGAAATTATTGGAATCAAAGGACCGCAGGATCAACTTATAGACGCCTATCTCTACTCTCACCCTACTCCAGAAGTCCACTGGTCAAGTTCTGAAAGAAATTTAACTTTTGATATTTCAATTTTAAACCCAAATGAAGTTGAAATACCCGGCTGCCGTAAACAATCCATTTCATCCTTTGTTGCCTTGAATGAAAGTTCCTGTCGACTTTCACATGGACAATACTATTTTGCTCAAGTCACAGCTAAAGATGAAGCTTCAAACACATTGACTAAAAAATTTAAATTTCTTGTCGATTTAAAAGGCCCAGAAATTCTATTGGGACAACCTAACTTTAGACAGACACAAAATGAAATTTGGATTCCTATAATCATAACTTCCGTCATCCCACTGCAAGAAACAACATGCAAAGTTAAAGATATGAGTACAAATCTTATAAATTCAACAAATTGTTTAAATTTAAATGAATTGTACTTGAAATTACCTACAGGGTCTTACCAAATCTCAGCGAGTGGACAAAATAAAATTGGAGTTTCTGCAATTTCCAATACTTTAGAACTTTTGGTAAAAGAAAATATTTGCAATCCATTAGCTCAAGGCTCCACGCAATGTATAAACGGAAATGGATGGAGCGGAGATCTTTTTTATCTCAATAAAGAACAACAAAAGAAACCTCCTACACTTGTAAAACAAATCATCTCAATTGGGAAAGAAGTTCCCTTAAAAATACATATGAGTCATATCGATATCCCCACACGAAACTTTACTGAAGGATTTCAACTTTCTAATTATTCAAAGGCAATGGATGAGTCTGGAAATATATTAACGGAATGGTTTGCCTTACGACTTAGATCGTATTTAAGATTAGGTACTGCAAAACCTGGATACTATCAATTGTCACTTCTATCTGACGACGGATCTTTGCTAATGCTTGGAGATTCAGAAATTAACGGAACAAAGGCTCCGTTAATAAACAATGACAACAATCATCCAACAAAGCTGGGCTGTTCAATCAGAGAAATCTATTTGAATTCAAACACTATTGAACCTATTCAGCTGGAGTATTTTCAGGGTCCAAGAACTCATATTGCTCTGGTTTTACTCTGGAAATATTTAGGTCAATCCAAATCCATGTTTAATGAAAAATCACTTCAAGAGCCTCTTTGTGGAGTTTCAGGAAATGATACTTTTTATGGACCAGCTCCCTATAACAATATGACAAAATATAAATATGGTGAGCTTATCAAAAAAGGATGGCAGGTCATTCCAGCTTCAAGTTTTGTTAAAATTAATGCTCCAAAATAAAAGTCGGTTGACTTTCATGTTGGCCTGATCAACGCTTTCAATGGTAATCTAAAAAACTACCGGAGAAAGCCTATGAAAACTCGTCTATTATATTTATTTTTAGTATTAATTTTTTTCACGGACTCTCAATTGAAAGCCAATGTCATTGGACCAGATACACAGAACTTTAATCCCACGACCAATGGTCTAGATTTTGTTACTGTTGAATCATCTGAAACCTTGGATGCAGGAATTTTAAATATCGGTTACTTTTTTAATTATGCCCGCAATAGTTTACCCAGAATGGTTTACAAATCCAACTCTCAAAAAACTGATTTTCAAGATGCTTTAATCAGTGGAGATTTAAGTTTTGGATTGGGTTTAACTAAAAAGTGGGATATTGGTTTAAGTTTTGCTCTCCTTCACTCACAGGAAATCCATGATCAACAAGGCTCTCAAATTGGATATTTTAGCGTTTTAGGACTCAATGAAATTCGTATCAATTCGAAATACCAACTTTGGGGAGATGACACTCAGGGTGTTGCTCTGCAAGTCTTAGCAAACTTTAACCGCATTGAAAACAATCCCTATGCGGGTCGTGGTGGATCACCAACCTATGCATTTATGCTTATCGGAGATAAATCATTAGCCAATTTTGCCCTCGGATTCAACTTAGGTTACCGAAAAAGAAGTCCTGGAACAATATATTCTGAGTTACCCATATTAATAGAGCCATTTAAAGATACCTATGTGGCCTCAATTGCAGCCAGTTATTTAATTCAACGTTATGATACAAAAATCATTTCAGAAATTTATGCCAGCAACCCCGCACAATCCTATCAGTATCTTTTTGATCGAGAAGCGGCCAGCATGGAGTTTATTTTAGGTTTAAAACATGACATTCATCATAAGCTATCCTTTCACACAGGCCTAGGTGCAAAAATGCTCTATGGTTCAAACACACCTGATCAACGCGTTTATGCTGGATTAAATTACAATATTGGACCACTTTGGGAACCAAAATCTATAAAAGTAAAAGACCAAGTGATCAAACAAAACGAAATCACAACGTTTGTTCTTGGAGCTGTTGTGTTTGATAGTGCAGAGATTATGCCTACAGAAGAATCTTACAGTAGCATTGAAGACTTAGGAAACTATCTAAAGGAAAACACCAATTTTAAATTGGTGACCATCCAAGGGCATACGGACTCGATTGGAAATTACAAAAACAACATGACGTTAAGTCAAAAAAGAGCCGATCAGATTCGAAAGATCTTAATCACAGACTTTGGAATCCCTGAACAGAAAATCAAATCGGAAGGAAAGGGATCTGATTTTCCGATTGCTGATAATGGAAATTACCAAGGACGTCTGTCAAATCGACGTGTTGAAGTTCAAATCGAGTGGTAGTCTCTTTAAACTAAAGCAGTTGATCTAGAATGTACCCAGCCATATCCTCTATCTTTTGATAGTAAGATAAATTGATTACATTTTTAGAAATACGTCTATTTTTATCAGATATTATTATTTTATAAGATTTATCATTCACCCCTGATGCAATTTCACCGACCAGTTTATTTATAGCAATTAAACAATCTTCAGGTGTAACTAGTTTTTCATCACAGCTAACCGAAGAATAATATTTTCTTGCCAAGGACTGTTGCGATTTGATTTTCTGTAGAATATCCTTCTTTTTATTCATTTCCTTATCGATATGTGCCTTCATTTCTGTACTAGACGCTTTAAATCGAATGTTTAATTGATTTTTAAAGTCCAAAGTTCCCATATTCTCAGAGATAATTATTTTCAATTGTGGATAATTTAAATTAGCTCTAATTTTATTTAGCTCTTTTAAAGCTGGCAAACAAAGATCAAGACCTAATGTAGGATCACATTCTACTTTAAATTTATTCTCTGCAGTTTTATTATCTCGATTGAAAGTTGTTAAAAACTCATTTGCATCAGCAACATCATTGATAGGCTTCTGTGGAGAGTCTTTAGCTTTTGACGGAGTTTTTTTTACTTTCTTAGGCTCACTAGGAGGAATCACATCAGGATTTGAAGTAGAATCAGTCGTTGGAGCAGGATCCATCGTTAAAGAATCAAATTTTTGATATTCAAATTGAAGATAAACTTCATCTCTATCCCCTTTGGATTTAACATAAACTTTAAGTTTATTTTCATTTAAGGCTATGTACACCGTATTGGCATCAAGAATATAAATTCCTCTTTGATTAGAATTTATTTTAATGTTTTTTTCAAAAGAAAACAGGTTTATATCTAAAGAGGGCGCCATACTCCATTTTTTTTCCATAGGATTCAGTTGTATCGAGTAGGAAACTTGTTCTTTATTTAAAAATTCTTTTTCAGATTTAATTAATTTTAAAGATATATTAAAAGCCGTTAAAAATTCTTCTTTTAAAATTAATTTATGAGTTAATGTATCTAAATCAGAAGTCAATTCTCCAGGCGTTGCAAGCTTATGTTCAAATTTAACAAATACAATATCTTCACTGGCTTTTGCATACCCCTGAATCTGAGTTAATTTATAATCCCCAATGGGTAATTCTTGAATATTTCGAAGCAGTAAATCATCTTCTTTGGGAAGCTGAAAGATATCGACGATGGATTCCTTTGGTTTTTCTAATGAGTCCCTTTGGGGTGGATTTGTAGTTAAATTTTCATGGGACCCACCACAATGGGTTAAAAAAATGACCAAGGATACAAATAATGTTTTTTTAAAAATAATATTTTTCATACAAACCTCTTTCCCGGCCGAATATATAGAAAATTAAAAATCTTATCTACTGTTATTATTCGAACACTTGATTAAAAGTTCGACAATTTTACAATTGAGCCTCGTTCAGACCTCTATATTGTATTTAAATCATTTTGTCCTCATCAAAAGTTGAATATTTTTAGAATATTTCTCGTAATCTTCTAAAAAAAATGGCATTTAGACTAAATGAATATAGTTCTGCTCACTCTAAATGCAACCTACCAACATACAGCCTTTGGCCTAAGGTACCTTCAAGCCAACTTAAAGGAGTACCAAAATCATTCTACAATTTTGGAATACACACTTCAAAAAGACCCTCGAGAAATTGTAGAACAACTCAAAACATTAAATCCTCGAATTCTTGGCCTTGGTGTCTACATTTGGAATACTCAAGCGATGCTAACACTGGTGAAATTAATTCGCCAGTTGATGCCCGAAACATTTGTAGTGTTAGGCGGTCCCGAGGTCAGCTTTGAAACTGAAACCCAAGAAATTTGTAAATACGCTCACTACACCATCTGTGGTGAAGGGGAAGTTGAGTTTTACAAGCTTTGCCACCAAATTTTGAATCTGAATGAACCCCCATTGAAATCAATTCTTCGAGGCCCTTTGCCAGAAATCTCTGAATTAAAATTACCTTACTCTCTTTATTCTGATGAAGATCTTCGTCATCGTTATATTTATGTCGAAGCGTCTAGAGGTTGTCCTTTTAAATGTGAATATTGTTTAAGCTCTTTAGATACAAAAGTCCGTGCTTTTGATTTGGATTTATTTTTAAATGAAATTCATCTCTTATTGGATCGTGGGGCTCGATCTTTTAAATTTATTGATCGCACTTTTAATTTAAATATTCAATTTTGTATTAAAATTTTAAATTTCTTTTTGTCAAAAATTCATCTTGGACTATTTTTACATTTTGAAATGGTACCAGATCGACTTCCCGAAGAATTAAAATCATTAATACAACAGTTCCCCAAAGGCTCATTACAATTTGAAATTGGCATTCAAACATGGAACCCTCAAGTCGCTCAACTCATCAGTCGTAAATGTGATTTTGAAAAAGCCAAAGAAAACTTTTATTTTCTTTCAACGCAAACGCAGGTGCACTCTCATGCTGATTTGATCGTAGGACTACCTGGTGAAACACTCGACAGTTTTGCCCAAGGCTTCAACCAGCTCTACCGATGTCAACCTGATGAGATCCAATTGGGGCTTTTAAAACGGCTCAAGGGAACCCCCATCATTCGCCATGATCATGAATGGGCAATGCTCTATCAAGTGGCCCCACCATTTACAATATTACAAACCAAAACAATGAGTTTTGAAGAAATTCAAAAAATGACTCGTTTTTCTCGCTATTGGGATCTTTTTGCAAATAGTGGAAATTTTAAAAATTATATATCAGCACTTTTAAAAGATTCAGAATCTCCATTTCTGACTTTTTGGAATTTCAGCGAATATCTTTCTCGGCGTCACTCTCAAAGTTTTGCCATTTCTTTATTAAATCTTACAGAATCCGCTTGGAACTATATGACCCAAGAACTACATTGGAATAAAGAATTTGCCAGACCACCTCTGCTTTTGGATTACTCGATTGAAAGAAAAAGAGATGTACCTCATTTTTTACGCGAAGATTCCTCAAATTCTTCAATCTCTTCAAAAAAAGAGGCGTTCAAAAAAAATGAAAATCATACGAAAACCTCAAATGCAACCCCTCGAAGACAACAAAAACATCAATAAATATCGATTGTCTAGACAACTCGATGTTTGTCTTATTTTGAGTCAAAAATAATTATTTCTTAAGTCAGAAATACGTATATACTATTTATATGGGGGTGCCTTTG
>DAIRER010000494.1:0-1791 GCA_036795495.1 Pseudobdellovibrionaceae bacterium
GTACATTCAAGGTGACTTACAAGCCATTTTCGACGCTTTATATTCAGTTGGAGCTATAGATCCTGTTCTTAAACAAGATTGGGAATCCCTCGTCAATGAAATGAGTCATAAACGCGAATCCGTAGATAAAGCTTTCTTAACCGTTAATTCTTGTCGAGGCGATCGAAATCAACTGATCAGTCAATTTCAACAAATGGATCAAAAAACTCTTTATTATATTGCCATGGAGGTGGCGCGTGAATTTAGTGAATTTTATGAACGCCAAACTTTACACTAAAAAGTTAACATTTCTTCAATTTTGTTTGTTTTCAATTTTATTAATATTTTTTTCTTTCGACTCTTTGGCCTGGGAAATTGATTTTTCAAAACGGCAAATTGAATTTAACCAAGTGACGGATCAAACAAGAGCGCCGGCCTCTATTAAAAAGCCAGAGCCAACACCGTTGCTGATTCAAAAAACGGCTCAGTCTTTAATGGAACCCGTTCAAGAAATTGCTATTTTAAATACTTCTAATGGATTTATCCCCAACATTCTAAGACTTAAAAAGGATACTTCCTATAAAATTAATATTGTAAATGTACACTCCGAACAAAAGAATTTAAGTTTTGTGATGGATGCTTTTTCTGAAAGTAAAGGTACTCACTTTGGAGAAGTGAATTCTTTTACAGTATCTCCAAAAATTGAAGGTGTATTTTCTTATCTTTGTCCCGAAACCGCCGCTGAAGGACGCATTGTCGTCATTGGCGCCTCTGAAAGGTAGATACACATGAGTGGTCATGATGTTTTCAAGAATGCAATTCAGCAAAATTTAACACCTATTTTAGAACACCTGAATGACCCAGGAGTCTCTGAAATTTTAATCAATGCCTTTAATGAGATATTTGTAGAAAGAAAAGGGAAACTCGAACGTGTCACAGCTAGTTTTGCTGATGAGGACACTCTTCGGGCCGCTCTAAATAGTATTGCACAAAGTGTTGGGCGACGTGTGGACCATGAAAATCCTAGATTGGATGCCCGACTTCCTGATGGATCTCGTATTGCAGCAGTTATTCCGCCTTGCTCAAGAAAAGGAACGACTCTCAGTATTCGAAAATTTACAAATAGTAAAATTTCTTTTCCAGATTATATCCGCTTAGGCGCTATATCTGAAGATGCCGCCCGATTTTTAGATATATGTATGTTTTTAGGAAAAAACACTATCGTCAGTGGTGGCACGGGATCAGGAAAAACGACACTTCTTGGACTTTTAAGCACCCGAATTCCAAAAGGATACCGATTGATTGTCATCGAAGACTCTTCCGAGTTACAGATTGATTATGAACATGTTGTGATGTTTGAAACTCGACAAGCCGATGCCGTTGGAAAAGGGGAAGTCAGCATCAAGGACTTGCTTAAAAGTTCCCTTCGTTTGCGTCCCGATCGTATCATCGTAGGTGAGGTTCGGTCCTCAGAAGCTCTTGAACTCATTAACGCTATGAATACGGGCCACAAGGGCAGCATGGGCACTGTTCATGCCAATACGCCCGAAGATGCCATTGTGCGACTCGAAGCCCTTGCCCAAGGAGGCGAAAGCAACATCAGCGAAAAAGCTTTACGCTCTCAAGTTTCATCGGCAATTGACCTCATTATACAAGTCACTCGTTACAGTGATGGCAGTCGGCGTGTTTCTGCTATTAGCGAAGTCCTTGGTTTTGATAATGCTGGAAATTATAATGTTGTACCTATCTTTGAAATGTCTCGACTGATTCGAAAAGCCGACGGCAAACTCGAGGGGAAATTAGAAGCCTCTG
>DAIRER010000043.1:0-9146 GCA_036795495.1 Pseudobdellovibrionaceae bacterium
ATCATAAATTGGATATTTTTGTGAATTCTGCAGGTACCGGGGGGACAATTGCCGGGGTTTCATCATTTTTAAAAGAAAAATCACCGAAAACTCAAATTGTCCTAGCGGATCCCTTTGGATCCGGTCTTTACGAGTATTTTAAAACAGGGGTTATAAAAACAGAAGGATCCTCTGTATCCGAAGGAATTGGCATTATGCGTATTACTGCAAATATGTCCAAAGCGAAGGTGGACGAGGTCCTTAGGATTTCCGATGAAAAAATGTGGGACATGGTGCGCCACGTAGCGCATCATGAGGGCTACTGTGTGGGGTTATCCTCAGGAATTAATCTGCAAGCGGCTTTCGAGGTGGGATTAAGGCATAAAAACCAGGGATTAAAAATAGTCACTCTTATTTGCGATCACGGAAGTCGATATTTAAGCAAAAGAGTTTCTTAAAATCACTTGCATCTCAGTCAGAAGCTCGCTATCAAACTTCAATATTAAAAGTCATAATTTTGAGAGAGGTACAATGGACAAAATGGTTAATCAACCCAAGGATGATTCTTTTCGTATTTTTTCAGAAGGAACTGAAAGTTCCTTTTTTGATCATAGAGATGCTCAGGCAAATGTTTTAAAATTTCATTTTGAGCCCCACATGACAGAGTCTTTTCAAAAGATTACAGAATGTGTAAATGAAAATCTTTGGTGGTATTGGCAATCGGATCTCTTAGAGCTTTTTGAAGAAATTGACTCTGACCTATGGAGACAAACAAATGAAAATGCGAGTCTTTTTTTAAAGCAAGTTACTAATGAAAAATTAAACAATTCATATAAAAAAAATGAAAATAAAATTCAAAATATTTTAGCTCGATATGAACTGTATATTGCAGAAAAAAAATCTCCTCAGATTGCTTATTTGTGTATGGAATATGGAGCAAGCCACGTTTTGAAAAACTATTCGGGTGGACTTGGAATTTTAGCAGGTGATCATTTAAAAGAGTCCAGTGATCTAAATATTCCACTGTGTGCTTTTGGATTAGCCTACAGAAATGGGTATTTCCATCAACAGCTTAATTTAGAAGGCCGCCAGCAGTCGTTGGCAGAGAAAATTGACTTTCATCAAGCTCCTTGGCTTCCCGTCAACGGTACCGATGGAAAACAGATTAAGGTTTCCTTATCGCTTCCAAATGAAAAAGTTTGGATTCAGTGTTGGAAAGTTGTAATGGGTCGAGTGGATCTTTTTTTACTGGATACAGATTTACCAGAAAATTCTGATTCAGCTCGAAAAATTTCTGATCAGTTATACAGTGGTGGTAGTGAGCACAGGGTTGAACAAGAGTATGTTCTTGCATTAGGTGCTTTTGAAGTCCTTCACAAAATGGATATAAATCCTCAAGTGTTTCATATGAACGAGGGTCATACGGGCTTTATGGCGTTGGCTAGAATTTATAACTATATGAAGGTTGAAAAGTTATCTTTTGATGAAGCTCACGAATTGGTTAGAAAATCGACTGTATTTACAACACATACTCCCATTCCTGCAGGTCATGATGTGTTTCCTTTTGAAATGGTTCTTCCTTATTTGGAGGCCTTTAAAGATCAGATTTCATTGGATCAGATTCAGCATTTATCCAGAGGTCTTGAAGCTGGAAAAGAGGATTTGTTTTCTATGACAGGTTTGGCGGCACGTTCAAGCTATTTTATGAATGGAGTGAGTAAGATTCATGCCGATGTATCACGCAAAATGTTTCAGGTGATTGCAAATAAAAATCATCATACGGAGGTTCCAGTTCATGCGATTACAAATGGCGTACATGCGCCGACATGGGTGGCTCCTGAACTTCAAAATCTATTTGTAAAGCATCTAGGTTCGCAGTGGACAAAAAACCAGAACCAAGCCTACTTTTGGAAAAACTTTGAACAAGTTGATTCTGCGGAATTATGGAATACACATTTGGTTTCAAAACGAAAACTGGTCAATTGGTTAAAGCGCTATGTTCAAGCTACAGCTCAACGTCAGCAAGGATTAACTTCTGCAGATAATAAAACAATTTCTCTATTGACTGAAAAGACCTTGATTTTTACATTTGCTCGACGATTTGCTCCCTATAAAAGAGCGGCGCTTTTGTTTAAAGATTTAGAGCGAGTCATAAAAATATTCAATGGTTCTCAACCCATATTATTTTTATTTGCCGGAAAAGCTCACCCTAAAGATATTCCAGGTCAGGATTTGATTGCAAAAATTATTGAGTTTTCAAAGGTTCCAGAGCTAGCAGGGAAAATTTTGTTTGTTGAAAATTATGAAATGGATATTGCTCGTCTTTTGGTTTCAGGGTCTGACGTGTGGATTAATAATCCACTTCGTCCATTAGAGGCTTCTGGAACTTCTGGAATGAAGGCCGCGATGAATGGCTGTTTAAACTTTAGTGTTCCCGATGGTTGGTGGGCAGAGGCTTTTAATGGTGAAAACGGATGGGCCATTGGTACAGAGTCCATGACAGGATCCTTAGAACAGCAGGATTTAACAGATAGCCAACTGTTATATTCAATTTTAGAAAATGAAATTATTCCGACCTTTGCCAACAGAAATGCGGCAGGAGTTCCTGAAGCTTGGGTTAAAAGAATGAAAAATTCAATTCAAACAGTTTTGCCGCAGTTTTCGACAACTCGAATGCTTACAGATTACAGAAGAATGTTTTACAATAAATCAATGGAAATGAGCCGTAGATTAACAGAACGTAATTTTCATTTTTTAAAAATGGAATCGCAAAGGCATTCAGAATTAGTAAAAAATTGGGATAAAATTAAACTCATTAAACTTCAACAAGTTGAAAATGCACCTTCAAGTGCTCCAGTGAAAAAATCAAATATTTATAAAATTGAAATCAGTCACCCTCAAAGTTTGGGTGAGTGTATTGACTTGCAAGCTCTGGTTGCAGAGTTGGGAAGTTCAAATGAAATAAAGCCTAAGATATTCTTTGCTAAACCTGAAAAAATATCGGGGACGCAAAGTGTATGGCATGTTGAGGTAAATCCTCAACATCGGGGAGATTTTGAAATTTCATTTAGAATTTTACCAAAATCAGAACTTAAGGATGGATATAATGATCTTAAGTTTAATTTAGTAAAATGGCTTTAATTCGAAACAAATAGCTCTAACTAAGAACGAGGGTTATTTGTTTGAGTTTTAATTAAAAAAGTTATTGAAATTAAAATAAGACCAAGACTCACCCAAGAAGAAACGCTGATCATGTATTGAAAACCGCGGTCGTCTCCGCGGTATTGTTCTACAATCAGATGCCCAATGGAATGTAGTAGTATCCATAAAAAGAAAAGAACTCCTGGTCGCGTAGAGAGTTTTTTTTCAAAAAATATAAGAGCAAATAAGGTGAGGCCCTCCCAGGCAGAAGAGTATATTTGTGTAGGGTGTCTACCATCAATGGACCAAGGGATAGAATCTATTTTCCCGTAGCAACATCCAGCCAGGAAACACCCAAGGCGTCCTAAAGAATAACTGAAGGCGGCTAGGGGTGTGAAAAGATCTAAGAAATTCAACGTGTTTTTCTTATCTTTAAACTGGATGTAGGTCCAGCCTGCAAAAAATCCCAAAAGTGCTCCACCATAAAATACGAAGCCACCCTGCCAAAAAAAGAAAAACTCTGAAGGTTTATTTAAGTAATAAAAGGGTTGTTCGTAAAAGGCATGAAAGGCTCTGGCTCCAAAAAAGCCAGCTACAGACACGATAAGATAAATCTCTAAAGAAAGTTTGATGGAAAGTTTTTTAAAGAGAGTTCTTTTTAGTAACCAGAATAAAGTGATAATGGCGGTTAAAGTATTTACTAAAAAATAAGTAGGTAGGCTTAGGCTATTTAATATCAATTCAGGGTACATATACACCTCACGACGTTAGACTAATTCTTTCAATCCTTCTTCTCTCTGTATGTGGTAAATCATATACTATTTTCATGATCTTACACCCAAAAGAAATCTCTGATGAAATAAAAAAGTATCCTTTTTTTGAAAACTGGCAAGAAAGTTTTTTACTTCAAATAGCCATGCTAATGAAGGTCAAAAATATTCCTTCAGGTCATTTTATATTAAAAAGTGGAGAATTGAATAACCAGCTATTTTTTTTAAGAAGTGGCGAAGTTCATGTCTATTTTAATGGAGAAATAGTAAATCGTTTGATGAGGACCGGTGAGGTTTTGGGAGAAATGAGTATTATTACCCAAAGCGTTGCCTCTAGCAATTTACTGACTGTTTCAGAGGTGAGTCTTTTTGTTTTAAGTATACCCGACTTTCAGCACATATATCCACAAGAGCAAAGAGAAAAGGTAGAATTTCTTTTCTATAAGATTTTTACATCTGTACTTGTCGAGCGGCTCTTGAAGGCCAATGAAAAAGTGCGTTTATTTGAAATTTTAAATCGTGATTTGTCTACGGCACAAAGTGCATTAGGAACTATAAAAGGTAATAAAAGAATATTTTTATTAGAGGCTGATCAAAAGCAACTGATCATAACAAAAATGGCTGTTGCGGGAGCGGGACTCACTATCGAAGCTGTAAGTGACGAAAAGTTAGGTCAGGACTTGGTAGAAAATCAAGACTTTGATCTTTATGTCTGTGAAGAAGGGTTCCCCGTTTTTTTAGATCGGATTCATAAATCAAAGCCAGATGTTCCGTTATTGATTTTTTCTTCACAAGATGTACGAGACAATATTCAAATTTTAGAGAATTTGGGATTTGTTGATTATTTTATATCAAAGGATGCTGTTGATCGTAATGTCAGTATCCATCATGTTTTAATTTCATTAAATAAAATATTTACTAAGGATATATTTAATCTAGAAAAGTATTTGTCTTGGGGGGCTCAGGTTAAAGAGATTAAAGTTACTGGAAGTGCTCAGCGGCATAATGCACGGGCCGAAATGATCGATGATCTTAAAAAAAAGGGAATTCGAAGTTCATTATTAACTCAGGTAAATACTGTTTCTGAAGAAATGCTGATGAACTCAGTTTATGATGCCCCGGTGGATAGTCAGGGTATTTCTTTATTCAATCACCGACAAAGAGCGGAGGTGATTAATTTACTTCCCCATCAGTTTTCTAAATTAAGGTATGCAACCGATGGAGTTACGTTGGCGATTTCTGTTGTTGATCCATTTGGTTCTCTTCAAAAGTCTGTGATTTTAAAATATTTAAAGTCCTGCTATGAAAATCAAGAAAATACATTGATGGAGAATAAAGGTGGTGCAGGAAAAGGATTACATCAAATTCTTGAAAATTCAAATTTAACAATATTCAATGTAAAAAAAGGTCATCAAACTGAAGTGATAAGTCTTTTTTATTTAGACTCACAAAGAAGAGCCGTAAAACCCACATTTCATTATTTTTTTATAGATTAGATTTATTCAGTGATGGCTGTTTTTTTCAGTTTTTTCTGGCGTTCTTCAAAATACATTAAAATAAATAAGACAGTAACTCCTAAAACAATAGCCGAGTCAGCGATGTTGAACGCTGGATAATTGTATCGATTTTTATAATGAAAATCTAAAAAATCTATTACAAATCCAAAACGAAGTCGATCTATATAATTTCCGATGGCTCCACCAAAGATACTGGATAAAGCTAAGATTTGTGGGTTGTCCCGAGGGTCAACGCCTTTCAAAATAAACAAAATAGTAATTAAGGCAACGGGAGGCATTAATAAAAAGAACACCTCTCGAAAGGCCGGATTGGATTGAGCCAAAAATCCAAAGGCGGCTCCAAAGTTTCGAACATAGGTGATGTTAAATAAATTCTCGATGACTGTAAGAGATTCTCCCAATTGAAAATGAGTATAAACATAAATTTTTGTAAGCTGATCGGCTATAATTATAATACTAGAAAGAAGAAGGAGCCACGTGAGTTTTTTTTTCATGTTAATGCCTCTACACATTTTGGACAAATATCTGGGTAGTTAATATCATGACTGATTTGGGTTGAATATGTCCAGCAACGAATGCATTTTTCTCCGGGGGCTTTTGTTGCCTCAATTTTAAGAGTGGAACTTCCACCATTGATAACTTCAAAATCTGAAACAATGAGAAGTTCTCGAAGTCCATTAAATTTTTGAACTCTATCAAATAAAACAGACGGTGCAGTTATTTTAACTTGAGCCTCTAAGCTTGAGCCAATAACTTTTTGGTTTCTTAACCCTTCAAGCTCCTTTTGAACTTCGGATCGTAATTTTAGGAGCTCTTCAAAAAGTTCATTGATGGAGTCATTTTTCCATTCACTTTGAGCTTTTGGAAAATCTAATAAAAAAACAGACTCCGTGTTTTTGCCTTTCCAGTAGGTGTACAACTCTTCGGACAAAAAGGACAATACAGGGGCCATCATTCTAATTAAGGAATCTGAAATTAAATACAGTACAGTTTGCGAACTTTTTCGTTCAACACCAGATTTTTTCCAAGTGTATAGACGGTCTTTCAGGACATCTAAATAAACAGAGGAAAGGGTAACAGTAAAAAAGACATTCAAGGCATGGTAGACCTTATAAAACTCAAAATTTTCATAGGCCTGTGTGACCTTATCTGTCAGTTCATAGAGTTGATGAAGTGCCCATTGATCAATAGGCGTCATTTTATCGATACTGATTTTTTCTTTTTCAAAATCAAAATCCGAGAGAGCGCCGAGCATAAACCTCATCGTGTTACGTATGCGACGATAAGTTTCCGTGACACGAGTGAGTTCCGCTGTTCCACAGCTCATATCTTGACCATAATCTTCATAGATCGTCCATAGACGAATAATTTCTGCACCACTGTTTTTGATAACAGTTAAAGGGTCCACAACATTTCCTAGGGACTTACTCATTTTGCGACCTTGAGAGTCCACAACAAATCCATGAGTGACCAAGGCTTTAAATGGAGGTTTTCCGTTCGTTGTCATGCTCGATAATAAACTTGTGTTGAACCAACCTCGATGTTGATCACTGCCTTCTAAGTAAAGGTCTGCGGGAAAGCTTAAGCCTTCTCTTTTTTTCTGAACAGCGGCATGGCAAACTCCAGAGTCAAACCATACGTCCAAAATATCTTGTCCATGTCGAAAGCCTTCGGATCCAAATTTTTCTTTAAATGTTTTAGTGCCAATAAAAAACTCTGGAGTGTGTTTATAAAAGGCAGACAGTCCACCTTCTTTTTCAACGACATCAGCGACCTTCATCATCACATCATAATCAGCAAGGGGTTCACCAGTTGCTTTACAATAAAAAACTGGAATTGGAACACCCCATATGCGTTGTCGGCTTAAGCACCAATCGGGTCGGTTCTCAATCATGGCTCGCAATCTGGCTTCTCCCCATTTGGGAAAAAACTGAATTGTATCCAACTCTTTTAAAGTTTTTTGTCTGATTTGTGATTCTTCAAGGTCTAAACCTAAAAACCACTGGGGAGTTGTTCTAAAAATAAGAGGTGTTTTAGATCTCCAGCAGTGTGGATAGCTATGTTCTATCTCTTTATGTGCAACGAGTAAATTTAAAGACTTTAATTTTTCAAGAATCAATGGATTTGCTTTAAAAATATTGATTCCCTTAAATTCTGGGACTTCCTCGGTGAATTCACCTTTATCATTAACAGGACAGAGCGTATTTAAATTGTACTTTTGACCCACTTTAAAGTCGTCAGCTCCGTGGCCAGGGGCTGTATGTACGGCACCTGTTCCTGTGTCTAAGGTGACATGTGTACCAAGTACAATTGTAGAGTCTCTAGAAATCCATGGATGTTGTGCTTGTTCGTTTTCAAGGTTCGCACCTTTAATGACATGGGTTTCAACTAATGAAAGTTCGGGGACCTCTTTTTCAAAACTGTCTTTTAAATCTTTTGCGATCAAAAGAAATTCATCAGCACCAGATTGATTTTTAGTTTTATACAGACCGTATTCATAATCCGGATGTAAAGAGATGGCGACATTAGCAGGTAGGGTCCAAGGAGTTGTTGTCCAAATCACAACAAAACAATCTCCTTTGGGGTTTCCTAGTTTGTTTAAAAAACTTGGAGACACGATAGGAAATTTAACATAGATAGAGGGGCTTTTATGAGGGTGATATTCCACCTCAGCATCAGCCAGTGCCGTTTGTAAATACCAATTCCAATAAACAGGTTTGGATCCACGATAAATTACACCTTTTTTAAAGGCACGAGCAAATTCTCGGATCTCTTCAGCTTCGTAGCTAGGGTCTAAGGTTAAATAAGGGTTTTCCCAATCGGCTAAAATTCCAAGTTGGGTAAATTGTTCTTTTTGAGTTTTAACCCAGGTTAAGGCTTCTTCTTTACAAAGACTTAAAATCTCATCATTGGTTTTACTTTGTTTTTTTTGACTCAAGTCTTTCATGACTTTGTGTTCAATGGGCAAACCATGACAGTCCCAACCCGGAATAAAGGGAGCATGATAGCCACTCATATTTTTGTATTTTATAATAATATCTTTAAGAGTTTTATTGAGTGCATGACCGACATGGATAGAGCCATTTGCATAGGGTGGACCATCGGGGAGGGTAAATGTTTTATTGTTTTTATTTTTAGAAATCATTTTTTGATAAATTTGATTTTCTTTCCATTTAAGAATGGTTTTGGGTTCATTTAGGGGTAGATCCCCCTTCATTGGAAAATCTGTTTTTGGTAAACAAATAGTATTTTTATAATCTGGTTTAGTTGTATTCACAGGTTATCCTTTTTATAAAGATTTGTAGAATCCTATAGCTTTGATATATCCAATTTTGATTAACATACGAAGGGCTTCTGTGTCGCTACTCAAATTGAAAGAGTTTTTTATTTCTTGAACCATATGAATTGATTTTTGATCCAAACTTTCATGAATATGACGTTCATTCATTGAGGATTCTGAGGTCTGTGTCTGTTGAGACTGTTGCGATTGTTCAGAATGTGTCTGTTGAGTCTGAGGCTGTTGCGATGGCTGAGATTGAGTTTGTACTTGTTGATTCTGACTTTGGCTTTGGCTTTGGCTTTGATTCTGACCATTTTGCGGTGAGCTTTTTGTAGTGGTTATCCCCTCTTCATCATCAAAGTTACCAAGCATCGTGGTCAGAGTTTTTAGTTCATTCTTAAAGTTTTGAATGCTGGGGCTTTCTAAAGAGCTAAGCCCATCTCTTTGGGCTTTAAGGTA
>DAIRER010000495.1:0-1780 GCA_036795495.1 Pseudobdellovibrionaceae bacterium
GATGGGGACCCCTTCGGATCAACTCACACCTACTGCCGATAAAATGCGTAGACTCATGCACTATGGTCAATTTTTTCAGTCACATGTTCTTCATTTTTTTCACTTGGCATCACCCGATCTTCTTTTTGGAATGGATGCAGATCCCGTTCAACGCAATATTATTGGAGTGATTAAAGCTTTTCCCGATCTCGCAAAAAAAGCAGTTTTGATGCGAAAATTTGGTCAAGAGGTGATTCTAGCCACCGCCGGGAAAAAAATCCATGGGACCGGGGCCATTCCTGGGGGAATCAATAAACACTTGTCCTTAAGTGAACGCGATCATCTCTTAACTGGAACTCCTGATTATAATATGGATTTAATGGTGGAGTGGGCCCAAGAAGGTCTTGAAATTTTTAAAGATTACCATCGTAAAAATAGAGTTCTTGTGGACACTTTTGCGACCTTTGAGTCTAACTATATGAGTCTTGTTCGTGCCGATGGTGGTATGGATCTTTACGATGGCGGATTACGAGCCATAAATCATCAAGGACAAAAAATCTTTGATCATGTGAATGTTCAGGAATACAGCCAGTACATTGGTGAAGATGTTAAAAGTTGGACCTATTTAAAATTTCCTTTTATCCGCTCTTTGGGACCAGAGACGGGATGGTATCGCGTGGGTCCATTGGCCCGACTCAATACCTGTGATTTTATTCCAACCCCTTTAGCTCAAAAAGAATTTGAAGAATATAAGGCTTATACCTTTGGAAAACCCAATGGCATGTCGATGCATATGCACTGGGCGCGTCTGATTGAAATTCTTCATGCAGCAGAACAGATGCGAGATCTTCTTAAGGATCCCGATTTACTGCAGGGAGAGCTCTTAACTTTTGGAAAACGAACGGGTGAGGGTGTTGGCGTGATCGAAGCTCCGCGTGGAACACTTTTTCATCACTATCAAGTGAGTGAGAATGATCTGATCAAAATGTGCAACTTAATCGTATCAACCTCTAATAACAACGAAGCTATGAACCGCGCCGTGAATTGGGTCGCCACCAATGTTATTCAAGGACATCGAGAAATTCCAGAAGGTATGTTGAATCAAGTAGAAGTTGCAATTCGAGCCTATGATCCTTGCCTGAGCTGCGCCACTCATGCTGTCGGTAAAATGCCCCTTGTGGTCGATTTAGTGGATCATCTCGAGCAACCTCTTGATCAAGTGATTCGAAATTCTTCAGAGGTTTATTGCGAATGAATCTCGAGGATTTAACTCAAATTCCTGGAGTTGAAAAAATTCTTATTTTTGGAATTGGAAATTTAGGACGCCAGGATGATGGCCTTGGCATTCGTTTGGTAGAAATGCTGGAAAAAGAATTTGCATTAAATGCCGCATATTCAACTAACTCGGCTGACTCAACAAATTCAAAAAAATCAACAGACCCAATACAAACTAAGTCTAACAGAACTGTATTTTTTGAAAGCAATTACCAATTGAATATTGAAGATGCCTTATTGATTTCTGAATATGATTTAGTGATTTTTATCGACGCTTCTCAAGAAAGTCATTCAGATTCGGAAAATTTAAGTTCCTCTTTTCGTATCAGAGAAATCAGACCCTCGGATGAAGTTGCATTTTCAACTCACGCTATGAGCATGAGTTCTGTACTTGGCTTTTGTAGTGAACTTTATGGAAAAAATCCTAAATCTTTTTTAATCACTCTCCCTGGATTTTCTTGGGAGATTTCAGATGAGATGTCTATTCAAGCTAACAAAAATTTAGAAAGCTCTTTTGCGATTTTAT
>DAIRER010000496.1:0-1770 GCA_036795495.1 Pseudobdellovibrionaceae bacterium
GACTTGTCCGAGCTCGTAACCGAACTTGCTCATATGGGATTTATTGATCAAAGTGTGATCATCCAAAAGATACATCCAGTCATCAAAATCCACATTGTAGACTTTGCCGTCTACAGGTAAAGCCATGGTGTACTTCCATCGTAAAGCAAAACCTTTAACTTCTCCTCGGGATTCGCCCAGGATATCACTTGCTGTGCCTATATAAGAACCATCCTCTTGCTTTGTGATGTACCAGGTGCGGTGATATTTTTCTCCATCATCATAAATAAAATCTTCTTTGAGAGTGCCTTGATTTCCTTGCCAGGATCCCTCCATCGCAATGGTGAAACGACGAGTGACTAAACCATTTCGCTTTTGAAATACCCCCTTAGCAATCATGGGACCATTAAAGTATTTTTCAAAAATAAAATCGGGTTTTGTTTCTTTATAGTCTTGAATTCCCGCAGTGGTGCAGCCCAAAAAAAATAGTGAGAGCAGCGATCCTATGGGTTTTGCAAATTTATTCATAAGTGGACTCCTTTAGTAATGATTGATGAATAAGAATCTGACGTAGAGCAAACATTAAAATAGACCAGAGGACCCCATGAAAAAACAGAGAAGGCCATAAAGAGTGATTGTACTTCATGAGTCCTAACTCTTGACTGGCATAGTAGGAAAGGGGTCCAAAAATAAAACTACCTAATCCAAGAAACCATGGATTCAAAATAACGGAGCGTAGACTGTGAACCCAGGTAGTTGAAAAACCAAGCCATACTACCAAAATCCACCCATAGGGTGCGCCACCCTTGAGGTGAAAAAAACCCAGAGTGTGCAATATTAAATCTATCAAATATCCAGTTAAGGCTAGAAGCGTGATCACTTTGAATTCTAATTTTGGATGGTTTGAAATCCAGCGCCAATGAATCAGGAGGAGCCCTGCGGAAAAAGAGAGGGCTATCCATTCAAGGTTTTGAGGAACAAGCAGAGCCTGGCTCCACCAGATCATTTGAAAAGAAATCATATTCCAGAAATATTTCATTCCTCTCCCTTGTTTTTTTTGCTTTTGAATGTGATGAGCTGAGCAAAAAGGGAGGGCCAAGATCGAGCGAGGCGAAAGACCCAACCGGTGGATCCTCTAGGGAGATACTCTTCTTCATCGGCTTCAATTTTAGAAACCACAATCTGTGCATATTCATCTGCAGAGAGCGTAGGGAGTTGTGAAACATCGAGGTGTTTTCCGTATTTAGTTTCAATCTCATTAAACATTCGAGTCCGAATGCCAGGAGTGAATAAAAGTAATGTAGAGACGCCACTCCCTTTAAGTTCGGCCCGCAAAGAGTAGGTCAGGGCCATAATGGCCGCCTTGCTGGCAGCATAAGTACTGGCAAATGGAAAATACATTACAGCAGAGACACTGGCATTCATCACTAATTTACCACTTTTTTGCTGAATAAGAATTGGCAACAGTCCTTGAGTCAACTGAATGGTCGCATTCAGATTGACGGCTAACATTTGTTGAATCTCTAAAAAAGGTTGATCCAAAAGGGGGCCACCCGTTAATTGACCGGCATTATTGATAAGAACATCAAAGGGACGCGATCCCCACTGTTGAAGAAAGTGGTTGATCTCATGGGGTTGACTAAAATCGATTAAAAATTCTTCGATGCCAGTGGCTCCCTGTTGCGTGAGTAAATTTAATTTCTCACCCAAAGTGGTACGATTCAGTAAAATTAAATAAGCTCCCTTGCGGGCCAGAGCCTGCGCCAAAGCCCACCCAATCCCCCGATTGGC
>DAIRER010000044.1:0-9060 GCA_036795495.1 Pseudobdellovibrionaceae bacterium
TGTGCGTCGCACAAGACAACGACGCAGTCAACGAAGGTCTACGAAATAAATGGAATTGGTATTACTGCCCGACGACATCTCCCATTCCAAATATAGGCAAATACATTGCTAAAACTAAAACAGCAATTGAGGCCCCTAAAAAAACCATCAGAGCAGGCTCGATTAAAGAAGTTGAAGCTTTCACTGCTGCCTCGACTTCATCTTCAAAAAAGTCAGCAATTTTTCCAAGCATCACATCCATAGATCCAGATTGCTCGCCAATAGAAATCATCTGAACCACCATGTCCGGAAAATGTTTCTCTCTAGAAAGAGGGGCCGCAAAAGGACGACCCGCAATGACGGAATCCTTACAACGGATCAAAGCTTCTTCAATCACTTTATTTCCAGAGGTTCGAGCCGCAATATCAATAGCATCAATGAGTCCAACTCCAGAATTTAAAAGCGTCGATAAAGTTCTTGTCATTCTTGCTATAGATGATTTTTGAACCACTTCACCAATGACAGGTATCGATATCAAAAACCGATCTAATGTATCTTTTCCTGCCGGAGTTTGAATGTATTGTTTAATTAAAATAGGAATCGCGATACCTGCCCCCACATAAATATACCACTGTCCAACTAAGGAATGACTGATTGAAACCACCATTGAGGTCAAAGCTGGTGGCGCCTTACCGGCTTGAGAATAAAAATCCTGAAATTTAGGAATGATAAATATTAAAATCCCAAGAATGACTATAAAAGCCACAACTAAAATAACTATAGGATAAACCATAGCCCCCTTAATTTGACTTTTGATTTTTTCACTTTTTTCCATATAGATGGCCAGACGATGTAAAATTCCGTCTAAAATACCAGCCTCTTCACCCGCTTGAATCATATTGACGTAAAGACGATCAAAAACCAACGGAACTTGAGCCATTCCATCTGCAAGTCGACGCCCCTGTTCAATCAAGTGTCGCACCTTTGCGGCACCAGACTTTAAAGGACCTGGACGCAATCCCTCACTTAAAATTTTTAATGAATCAACAACTGGAATACCCGCATTAATTAAGGTGGCAAACTGACGTGTGAAAATTTGAAGATCTTTACTTTTTACTTTTTGTGCAAAAAAGCCAGCGCCAGATTCAGAAGTTTTTTTCATTCCAGCGGGCACAATTTTTAAAGCTGTGAGCTGCTGTGATTTTAATCGAGCCGCGACATCCGTCTGAGTTTTTGCCTCGATCTCACCAGATACTGTATTTCCTTGAGCATTACGTGCTTGATATTTATAAAAACCCATTATAACCCTACTTTCTTTAATCTTTGATCAAACTTTTCTGGATTTCTGGTCAGTTCAAACGCTTTTTTAATATCGATTTTTCGTCGAATCAACTGCTGTAGAAGGCACTGATCTAACCCGACAATTCCAGAATTTTCGGGGCTTTGATCTAAAATATCAATAACTGAGTCCAAATCATCATTTATCAACATTTTTGCAACCAACTCATTAATTGGAAGCACTTCACTTAAAACATGAGACTCATTTCCAACCACATGTATTACACGCTGTGAAATATGAATCTTTAATCGATTCACCCATCTGGATTTTCCATAATACGGAGATTCTCTTTTAGAAATTT
Source organism: Pseudobdellovibrionaceae bacterium (assembly GCA_036795495.1). Classification (GTDB taxonomy): domain Bacteria; phylum Bdellovibrionota; class Bdellovibrionia; order Bdellovibrionales; family Bdellovibrionaceae; genus DAIRER01. The sequence continues at coordinate 1,620 of DAIRER010000044.1, forward strand.
CTAATGAACTTTGAAGTGCGGTTATAACACCTTCAATGGGTAAAAGTAAAAATACAACTTTTCCCATTTCTGAAGCTTCTAATGCAGACTGAAGAACCTCTTTATTTAGTCTACTATTAAAAAGGCAAGCCTCGGAGTTGTTTATCAAAACATTTATTTTAGAATTTTGAGTATTTAGCGAGTGCCAATCTTCAGCAAAAGAATACTCAGAAAATATTCTTAAAGAAAGCCCCAGTCGTTGATAGGCTTCTGAAATCTGAAAGGTTAATGCATTTAAATAGAAGGGGTGTGAGTTTGAAATAACATAGATCCCACCAGATAAAGTTTTAAGATCCAACGAAGGAGGAACTAAATTCAAATTCATAGACTGAGTAAAATAAAATATGGCGCTTTTTAAATGACCTAATTCAACAAATTGAAAATGAACTCGAACGGAATCAAAAACACCACCACCAGAAATGATCCCCGTTTCGTGTAATTCTTTTCGCAAATGAACATCTAAATTTTTTTCTATGAGTAGATTCCACTCCGCCAAACTGAACATCTGATCTCTTAAACTTTTTTGCTGTCCCTGATAATATGAATGTGGAGTTTTTCCAACTTCAAAAATAATTTTTTCGCAATGACCTTTGGCTTTTTCAGCAATCAAATGAATGACTGACATTATGTATCCTTCACTGAAGCATTTAAAACTTCTTCAATTGTTGTTTGTCCCTTTTTAAGTTTAAAAAGAGCACTTCGTCGTAAAGTTCTCATACCCATCTCTCGTGCTAAATATCGAAGTTGACCTGACGTAGCCCCTTTTAAAATGGCTTCTTTAATTTTTTCAGTCATCAATAACAGCTCATAAACAGCCAATCGGCCTTTGATTCCAGTTCCATAACAAACAGAACATCCCTTCCCCTTCATCAATTGATATTCGGGAATTTCAGCTTGAGGGACTCCCAGATTAAGTAATGTTTGAGCCGGAACTTCTATGGGTTGCTTGCAGGACTCACACACTCGCCCCACCAGTCGCTGAGCCACAATCAAATTCACAGTCGACGTCACAATATAGGGAGCAATACCCATATCCACAAGCCTCATCACTGTGGAAGGAGCATCATTTGTATGCAAGGTACTGACCACTAAATGTCCCGTAGATGCCGCCTTAATTGAAACCTCTGCCGTTTCTAAATCTCGAATCTCCCCCACCATAATAATATCTGGATCTTGACGAAGAAACGCACGCAAAGCGACGGCAAAAGTTAAATCAATATCGGAATTCATCTGAACTTGATTAATTCCCTCTAAGTTAAACTCGATGGGATCCTCGGCCGTTGCAATGTTCACATCGGACTGATTCAACTCTTGCAGAGCGGAGTAAATGGTTGTTGTTTTACCAGAACCTGTGGGACCCGTAATCAACACCATCCCTTGAGGCATATGAATATTTTGCTTAAATAACTTAAGATCTTCTTCTTCAAATCCAAGTTTTGCCATATCTAACTGTAGATTTGATTTATCCAAGAGACGAAGGACCACTTTCTCTCCCCACATTGTCGGCAAAGAACTGACACGAAAATCCATTTCCTTGCCCTTGGTCGTTCGAACCTTCATACGACCATCTTGAGGTCGACGGCGCTCAGAAATATCTAACTTTGACATAATTTTTAGTCGACTGGAAATGGCAGGTCCAAGCTGTGTTGGAGGCGACGTGGCTTCAATTAAGTTTCCATCAATTCTAAAACGCACACGAAATTTTTTTTCAAAGGGTTCAAAATGTATATCTGAGCACTTTCTGCGAATGGCCTCATTTAGAACGCTATTCACAAATTTAATTACGGGAGCTTCATCACTTGTGCCCCCATCAATCAATGATGTTTGAAATGTGACTATATTTACTTCTTCGGCAGCTTCCGTATCCAAATCAATAATCATTTGTTTGGCGTTCTGGGCCTCAACATATCGTTTTTCAATGGCGGTCATAATGGCAGATTCCGTTGCCACAACTGCTTGGATTTTATGTCGAGTCATAAACCGTAAGTCTTCTCTAACCATGATATTTCCAGGATCAGAGAAGGCAATGACAAGAGTCTCACCTGTTTTTTGTATAGGAATCAGAGTGTATTTTTCTGCAACTTCTTTAGTAATTAAATTTAAAACATTAATATCGATTTCAAAATTACCAACATCCATCCCAGGAACACCATAATGTTTTTCTAGGGCTCTTAAAACCTGCTCTTCACTTAAATACCCTAACATCAATATAGATTGGGTCAGTTTTCCACCGCTTTTTTTTTGTTCTTCAATGGCTTTTGATAATTGATCAGGCTTAAGTAAGCCCTGTCGAACTAAAATTTCACCAACCTTTATTGTAGACATACCCCACCAACCCTTGCAGAAATTTTACTCGAGAGAATTGAAAAAGTAACTAGACTAAGGTTATGTTCTTTGCAGTTTTTTTAAATATATTGGTTTTAGTGCTGCGGGTCTTCACAAGGAAAGGACTCGTATTCTATTTCTATGGTGGCTTCTGAGATACTCTCTTTTCGAAGAGCCAACTTTATTTCTTTTTTTAAATCTTCAACGGACTTGATATCCAAACTTTGAGCGACCACCACATGACAGGTCAGAATATTAGAAACCCCATCAAGGGTCCATAAATGGCAATGATGAGTTTCCTTCACCTGTGGCATTTCTTGAATCATTTGTTGAATTTTAGCTATCGAAATATTTTTAGGATTTGCCATCATTAAAATTTGAAAAGCCTGTTTAAGACGTTTAAATACTTGATAGAGAATTAAAATAGAAAGTGCGATACCTAAAAGGGCATCCAACTGTGGAAAGTTCACAAACCTTAGCACAATGGCGGCAAAAAAAACAACCACCCAGGACATAACATCTTCTATTAAATGCCACAGAAGCATTTGATCTATTAGTTTTTTGCCTTTCACCAATTTAAAAGCGGCATAACCATTGGCAAGCATCCCAAATACAGAAAATAAAAGCATTCCATTAAGGTCGGGCATTTCAGGATTTAATAGACGCGGAATGGAATGAGCTATCACGAGCAAGGAGCTTAAAAAAATAATCCCCCCTCCTACCATCGCTCCAAATACAGAAAACCTCTGATAACCATAGGAGTATTTTTCGTCATTTTTTTTCTGAGAGAACTTTTCAAAACCCAACATGAGCAAAATCGAAAAAGCATCTCCAAAGTCATGGATCGAATCTGAAATCACAGCCACACTATTCGACCAAATCCCCCCGACCAACTCGATCAATGCAAAAACAAGATTGATAGCAAAAGCCCATTTTAGCCCAGATAAAGAGTCACTGGAGGTTCCCGTTTCCGTAGGTCCATGATGATGAAATAATCCGCCATGATCGTGATCGTGGGAATGCTCATGATCATGGTCACAAGAGTGATGCGGCAATTTGGAATCTGAATTTGAATTCGACATGAAACTATCCTATAAGATTATTCCATGAATGTGAAACAAAGATCTTTACTTAAGCAATTTTCGTTTTGGCTATTTATCTATACCCTCTTAGTGATTTTATGGGGGGCCTGGGTCAGAATCTCCCACTCTGGGGATGGGTGCGGCAAATCCTGGCCAACCTGCCAGGGCGAACTTATTCCTGACCTTTCCACGTCGAAGACTTGGATTGAGTATGCCCACCGCCTCATGTCTGGAATCTATGGAGTTTTGGTTTTGGGATACACATTAACTTTTGTTAAAATATGTGGCCAAGGAAATCCTCTAACTAAGATATCTTATGTAACGCTAGGATTGACTATAACCGAAGCTATTTTGGGAGCAAAACTGGTTCTTTCGGGCCTCGTTGGAGCTGACCATTCAACAGAAAGAATTTTTGTTGTGGCCCTTCATCAAATCAACTCGCTTTTTTTAAGTGGATCCATTGTCTGGACCTATTTTCTTTTAAAAGACTCCACATCAGAAAATACAGAAAATCCATTTCTAAAAATATTTTCAAAAAAATCTTTGCTTTTACTTTTGCCGTTTTTGTTTATTGCTACTTCTGGGAGCTGGGCTGCACTTTCGGGAAGCCTTTTCCCTAGTTTAAGTTTAAGTCACGGTTTACAACAAGACTTACAAGAAAACGCCCATAAGGTTGTGCGCCTTAGAGTCCTTCATCCCCTCTTGGCACTGCTGATTGGTGGATCTTTTATTTATTATTTTGCAAACAAAGCTTCAAAACTAAAAGATGAAGCCTTAAAAAGCTATTTTCAAAACACCGCTCTCTATTTTTTTATAGCTTTAGTGTTTGGAATTATGACTCTGGCGCTTCTCTCTCCCACCTGGATGAAGCTTTCCCATCTTTTGATTGTGCATCTTCTTTGGGCTCAGCTTCTAAAACCAGGCCTCCGTTTGAAAACCTAAACCTAAGGCTGAGTTTTGATCCTTTGTGGCTGTGTTTGAAGCCATGCTTGAAATATTTGTGTTATTCCACTGGTTGTAAGAAAGGTAGGCTCGTAAAACCGGGCGCGCCCAAAAACTTTTACCCATAGAAACTTGAGGTCCCACAGTGGCTCTAAATAATGTTTTATCATTTTGCCCAGAGACCCTCACCGTTGAATAACCAAGAAGACCTGTTAAATGCAATTGATCCGTAAAATAATAAACGGGTTGAAGCCCCAAGGAAGACCATTCTTCATAACCTTCATTTTGTGTTCCTAAATTTTTTCGATCATAGGCGACAACAGCTTGACCCGAAAATTTTTCTTTACGCTCAAAATTAATTTGTGAATAAAATAAAACTCGATTTGAACTCGACACCGTACAATCTGAATCTGTAGAATTTGAACATTTCTCTATAGACACACCGGATGGCGAAAGATCCGATAAATTTCCCTGACCCAAAACAACTCCGAAATCCGTAGAATCTCCCAACAACTGACTTTTAATTTTCAAAGCGGCTAAATATCCTTGAGTCGCTTCATATTGCGTTGTAACCCCTGAAGACACAGTTGTGATTTGATGCTCTCGAGTCACAGCCCCTGCCACCCACGTATCTAGTTTTACCGAAAGCAATTCTAGATTTTCTTGCCGCCAATGAAGAGATGTTTTTGCAGGTGCGCCAATATCGTTAGATGTGGTCGATCCGGACTCCACCAGTGCTGTAATATCCCAATTTGATGGTTTAGACATTCCAGCTCCAAGCCCATTAAATTGAAGCGGATACCAATCTAAAATATAGACATCGGACCATCGATAATATTTTTTACCCACCCAAATATTATATCCAGAGCCATCCACATTTTGAGCTTCTGAGTATAACTCTCTTAGAGCGACATCACCATCTTCCCAATCTGAATTTCCATTTCTGGCAAACGCCCAAAGTGCTCCGATCTGAAAAGGTGAATTTTTTTGAGTTTCATTATTGAGTTCTTTTTCGAGTTTAAGTTCACCATAAATACTGCACTCATTTCCCAAGCGAAACTCAGGTCCAAATGTGCCTTTATTTCTATAACAATCTATTTTTCCGCCCTTTAGATTTTCACCGGCGCCCACTCTAAAATAACCATGAGCTCCATCGGCCGCCCAAAGCGATATCGGATTTAAAAAGAACACTCCAGCTAATGCAACCCAACAAATAAAATATTTTTTCATAGAATTTACTTTCCTTCTCTTTGAATATCGATATATGCAATGAATATATGCAATGGAGGATTAAACATGTCACGCGCAATTCATGCCCCTCAGGGTCAAAAACTACACTGTAAGTCATGGATTCAAGAAGCCGCTTTTCGCATGATTCAAAACAATCTCGATCCAGCTGTCGCTGAAAAGCCCGAAGACCTCATTGTCTATGGCGGCATTGGCAAAGCCGCTCGAAATTGGGAATGCTTTGATAAAATTCTTTGGAGTCTTCAACGACTTGAGAATGATGAAAGTCTATTGGTTCAATCGGGTAAACCCATTGGAGTCATTCGCACCCATTCCAATGCTCCTCGTGTTTTGATTGCGAACTCGAACCTTGTGCCTCAATGGGCCAACTGGGAACACTTTCACGAACTCGATAAAAAGGGTCTTATGATGTACGGTCAAATGACGGCGGGTTCTTGGATTTATATTGGAACTCAAGGAATTATCCAAGGAACCTATGAAACTTTTGTTGAAGCCGGAAGACAACACTTTAACGGCTCTTTAAAAGGAAAAAATATTGTGACCGCGGGGCTGGGTGGTATGGGGGGAGCTCAACCCCTAGCGGGAGTTTTTGCAGGAGCTTGCGTTTTGGCCGTCGAGGTAGATCCTGAGTCCATTAAAAAAAGATTAAAAACAAAATATGTCGACGAAGTGGCTCCCAATTTAGATGAGGCTCTGGCCCGCCTGGAGAGTTATCAAATACAAGGGCTTGCGAAATCCATCGCCCTACAGGGAAATATGGCCACCGTCATTCATCAAATGATTCAGAAAAATTTTACGCCTGATTTATTGACCGATCAAACCTCGGCCCATGATCCATTGAATGGGTATATACCCGAAGGTTATTCGGTTTTAGAAGCACAGGATTTACGAAAAAAAGATGAAAAGGCTTATCTAGAAAAAGTGTATCAAAGCATGGCTCATCATGTTCAAGGCATGTTGGAGTTGCAAAAACGAGGATCGATCACTTTTGATTATGGAAATAATTTAAGAGCCCAAGCCCAAAAAGCAGGCGTAAAAAACGCCTTTGATTACCCAGGTTTTGTACCTGCTTTTATTCGCCCTCTTTTTTGTAAAGGGAGTGGTCCCTTTCGATGGGTAGCTCTTTCTGGTGATCCTGAGGATATTCAAGTGACTGATAAGGCCCTCAAAGAACTTTTCCCTCACAAAAGTCATTTACTCAACTGGTTGGATATGGCAGAAAAGCGAATTTCCTTTCAGGGACTTCCCGCTCGCATCTGTTGGCTGGAATATGGCGAAAGAGCCCAGGCTGGATTACTTTTTAATAAACTGGTCCGTGAAGGAAAAGTCAAAGCACCCATCGTGATTGGACGAGATCATTTAGATTGTGGTTCAGTGGCCTCACCATATAGAGAAACCGAAGGTATGTTGGACGGCTCCGATGCTGTTTCGGATTGGCCCTTACTGAACCTTATGGCGAACACAGCCTGTGGTGCTTCGTGGGTGAGTTTTCATCATGGGGGTGGTGTCGGCATGGGTTATAGCCAACATGCGGGTCAAGTGATTGTCGCGGATGGAACACCTGAAGCCGACTTTCGATTGGAGCGTGTACTTACCGCAGATCCCGCCATGGGAATTTTTAGACATGTTGATGCCGGATATGAATTATCCAAACAAACTGCAGCAGATAGAGGAGTCAAAAGTTTATGGATTTAGCCACAGTCATGGATATTTTTTTACATTTAGATGTTCATTTAGCCTCATGGTCACAGCAGCTAGGACCCTGGATGTATGTTCTTCTTTTTGCGATTGTCTTTGCCGAAACA
>DAIRER010000497.1:0-1766 GCA_036795495.1 Pseudobdellovibrionaceae bacterium
AATCTAAAGTGCAATTTAAAGCTTGAGGATAGGAAGTTCCAGCCATCACCAAGCTGTCGGGAGTGACCTCTGTTTTATATGTATTTATCCATCGTTCATACCACAGTCGATCCATATTCTGAACTTCTTTTAATTTTGAAATTTGAATTTTTAATTCTGCCGCAGATACAAAACGAGGAGCCTCACAGGATAACTGAGTTGATGTTTTTATAGTTTTTGCAATACCTGCGGTTTTACTAAAAGCCACAATCGCATATCGATCATTGGTGCTTCCGCCACAATTATCTATAAAATATTCAATGGCTGTCAATCGATCCGATGCACTGTCCGAAGCTTTAGAAGGATCCCAAAAATAGAGTTTTTGCACCTGACCCTCTTGACTTGTGATTGATTCAATTCTCCAGTCACCAAAATTAGAAGCGGACATGTCTACGATAAAAACAAATTTACTACCTGGCGAGGCGACAGGACGAGACTCAGAACAAAGGCTCGATTTTAAGACCTTGGGGTGGACTTCAAAAGTTTGAACGGGTGTCTCTACTTTTTCAAGAGGTTGCTGTGCACAATTTGCATAGGCAATGGCTAATATCGAGATGGAGAAAATATAATATAATATTTTTTTAAATTTATATTTCATCTATTATTACCGCCGGTCCAAGGTTCGAATTTGTTTTAAGCTGCCTAAATCAATCTGTGGTTGGATCATTTTACCTATCGTTGAAATAGGCATTTTATTGATTCTCCAATAAAAATCTTTCGCATCCGTTTTAGATACGATTTTAGCCAAAATTAAAATTGTATTTTCAGTGACTAATGATTTAGTCCCAATCAATTGATCGGACTCTGCAATCAAATTTAAAAGAGCTGAATTTGGATCCAGCGAGCTTCGACTCGAATTGAGAATAAAATCTTCGATTCCTAAAGTCTGATTTAGCAAAGGATGTGTTGGCATATTCTTTAAAAGAACTTCATAAAGATCCATCGCCATAAATTGATTTTTATTAATTTCTAATTTTTCTTTTCCAGTATAATTGACTTCATATTTAGTTTTCAAGTCTTCTGGAATTTTAGAAAAAATCAAATCGGGCATAAGTCCAGAGGAAAAATTAATCTTATTCAAAACTCCATCCGAGTTAGAATCTTTTCCTAAGTCAGAAGTATTGGGATTAAACCCAAAAATCCATTCTATTGAGTCCGGAAGTGAATCCCCATCCGTATCAAACTGAAAAGGATCTGTACCCAAAAGAGATTCTTCACATTCATTCAATGAATCACCATCGCTATCTAAAGTTTGATCACAGCTCTGACCTCCCTTCATGGCATGACAACGGTCATGATAGGCTGGCTTTGCATAAAGTGAATCCAAACACACTCCATTTGTTCTTGCCCTTAGTGGATCTAGATTCATGGTAATCTCTTGATCATCAAACACCCCATCACCATCTGAATCTAATTGCAATTTTCCACTTGAATTAAAATGGTAATTCAAATTTAAAATAATCAATTGATCCAATTTATAAGCGACTTGTTTATTAAAAGTGCCCTTAAGCTGCAAGGGTGGTGTTCCATTTTCAAGTGGCCAGACGTCTAATTCAGAATTTCTTTCTTTGAAAAGTGGGGCTAAATCTTTGTACATTGTATTTACACCTGGGAACAAACTCTCTAGACGTTCTTTTCGAATCTGTAGAAAATCTAACTTTACTTTTCCAGTACCAAAATATCCAGGCAAGGCCTCAAAAAGTCCTAAATTTAAATCAATTCTTTTG
>DAIRER010000498.1:0-1764 GCA_036795495.1 Pseudobdellovibrionaceae bacterium
GCCATAAAGGAGTTGGCAAATATGGGTCTGTTTGCTGTGTTAAGCAAGTGTTTAAGGTAGGAGAAACCCTTATCATAATGAGAGTCTTTTTCCAATTCATTTTTCCGTCCAGCTGAATTTCCAATTTGGATTAAATGCGAACATTCAAGGCCAGTCTATTCCTCTAGTGCTTTTGCTGTCAACCAGCTACTTTCAAAAAAATATTTAGTTTTGGCTTTTACCCCTGGTCCTTTATGACTTTCAATTTCCAGCGATTTAAGAGAAAAGGCAATGTTTCAAGCTTTCTGATCCGATCTCTTATGGTTGGCTTTTTGTTTTTAAGCCTTCAATTCTATTCGTTTGGGCAGGATGACTCTGACAATGGCTGGACCAAATATGAGAAACACGAGCTTTTTAAAAAGCTTCGTTCAAATCTGAATATCGAATACGGAGAGGACACCATCGATTTGATATGCGTATGTCAGGTTAAGAAAATCATTCTCGGATATCCCTACAAAGAGTTTAAAAAATTTATTGAGCCAGAAGAAAAAGTAGTCCTCAGGCAGTCTAAAGAAGATTGTCTGAAAGCGCTGAACATTTTTCCTTCAAAAGGAATTTCCACACGAATTAAGGCACCAAAGGATACTTCATTCCCCACTGAAGTAAAACCACCATCAAATTCTGCACCAGTAGAATATGACCGTACCTTTTTGATCGGCGTTTGGAAAGACAACAACAGCTCCTTTTGTTTTTTCGCTGATGGAAGATTCTTCATCAAATTTGATGAAGGAACATCTTCGTGGGGCAAATGGTGGATTAATGAAAAACAGCTTTTTGTGGTACAGTATTCCAGTGTTAATTTTTGGGGAGACATAAAGTATCGGCAAATTTTTCACAAGATCCTTTTCAAGAGGGATAACTTCATGAAATACGAAACTCACGCAGATGATTCGTCAGATCAGGTGTTTGATGCCACGAAAATTGATACCGAGCAAAATGTCATTGTTTATTTCCCGGAGTTGGCAACTAAAAAGTAATAGCATGGCATACAGCTGCCTAAACCCTTAATTTCATTTCCTATGTCAACCAATCTTGTAGCAGTCGGCCCCATGACCTGGGACTTTGGCAACGTCACCAACCAGGCGGAAATCATCATTGCAAAACTGAAAGAGTATCCTTTTCATCGGGCCATCAACCACGATGGGGTCACCGAATGTGAGGGAGATTGGTCTTATGAGATTCATTATTGTGAGGAGGACCCGGGTGTTCCCTACGCCCCATGGATGGAACTCCATATTACCGGACCCTTCTGCATCTTTCCTACCATTCGAAACAACAACATAGAGCTTAGCTATTTTTACAGGTATTGGTACATAGCTGAGCTCACTATGGCAGAATGGTACGAGCAGTTTCGGAGAGAACAGTTTGAAGTTTGCCGCATACTGGGAATAACCGAAGTGTGCTACCTGGCCGATCAATCTCATATAACAGGGGGCATTTGCCAAGGCAGCGTATGGATGAACTGGCCTTATGAGCGAATAAAGGAAAGATTATTTGAAATTGGTCCTCCAACTCCCCGCGAGCAAGCCGTTTCCTACACATCCTACGAGAGCAATGGCGAAAAGGAACAGTGGTTTATGGATGACTTCGCTGATATAAAAGCGGCTGGCGTCGATTGGTTCTGGTCACCGTATGTGCATCGACATGACTGATCGGTTTTAAAACCACCTTACCAATCAAGTTGTGCTGAGTCCTGTTTATTCAACCTTCACTTCTAACTGTTAA
>DAIRER010000499.1:0-1764 GCA_036795495.1 Pseudobdellovibrionaceae bacterium
CGTGAAAATTTAAATCGCCGAGGATGGAAAACCACAACGGCAGAATTATCCTATAAAGCAACCAATATTACAGAACTCACTTCTGATCAAAAATCTGATCTTGAAAAGTTTTTGAGTGATCTTGATGATCTCGATGATACACATCGTATTCATGCAACTGTTTAGAAATATCTCAAGCAAAATCAATAGAAAAAGAGAAGGACAAAACTTTACTCGTTGGAATCCGTATTAGAATTGAAATACTTGAGTGGATTGAATGCGGCAAGATAAAGTGGTAGGGAAATTAAGTCGTAATTTTTGACATCTAATTTAACCTGAAAACGGCTAGGAAGATTTAGGTCAAATCGTAGTGAGTGTTTTTTGAGATATTGAATGTCCTTGTTCCATTGATGTAAAGATCTCATGGATCCTGAGGTCCCTGATTTAACTTCAATGGCGACAAAAGAAAGTCCTTTTTGAGCTACGAAGTCGACTTCAGCGGCGTCTGATTTCCCCTCTCTTAACCAATAATAGAGATCGCTTTCACCGAAAGTATCATCATTATCCCTTAAGTTTTGCCCTACAAACTGTTCAGCCAAAGGCCCCTCATGGAGCAAGACGCGCTCACTCATATTCAAAATTTCATTCCACTCAAAACGAAGTCCAATATTGATAAGTCCGACATCGAGAAATAATAGCTTAAATGTATTCTCTTGAATTCCTTTCTGAAGTGGAATCCCCTGACAAGTAACATTCTGAACCTTCGATAGCAGTTTGGCTTGACTTAAAAGCTGAATCCCACGGCGAAGTTCCTTGGCCTCATAGTCGCGACTAATATTTGTGTATTTAACTTTTTCACCGACATGAGAAAGAGCATAATCGATAATTAGCTCTAACCTTGGATGAAATGATTCTCGTGAGTATTTATTAAAATCGTCTTTATACAAATCTAAAATTTCAGAGAGGATTTTTCGAACTCTCTTAGGGTCATTGGATTTTGAGAACTCAAGCACCGCTTCTGGCATACCTCCAATAAAAAGAAATTGCCTTTGATGTCGAAGAGCACGTTCATGTAATGATTGTGAAATCGGCTTTTTGAAATCAAAATGAGCAAGGTCCTTCGCTAAATTTTCTTCACCCATTGCCCATAAATACTCTTGAAAATTCATTGGACCTAAGTGCATAAACTCAACACGCCCCACTGGTAGTGATGAGTTGTACTTTTCAAGTGCAAATTCAAGAAGTGAGCCCGCCGCGATAACAGACAATTGAGGGTACTCTTCATAGAAATACCTTAAGGCTCCCAAAAGGAAAGGCGTAGCCTGACATTCATCAAAAAATAAAACATCTTGAGTTTTAGAAGAGAGATCGATTTTGACATCTAACAGCCCTTCAACCTCATCTATGACTTTTTGAACATCATTTTGTTCAAATAATTTATTCCATTGTTTTCTTTTCTCTAAGTTAATTTCGAGTAAACGTAGACCATTTTGTTTGGCAAACAGTCGAACCAACGTACTCTTTCCAACTTGCCGAGCCCCTCTTAAAATAAGGGGTTTTTTGCTATCAGAGAAATGCCAATTTTTAAGTTCTAATTCTTTAATTCTTCTCATATTAATCCAGTAATAGCCCCCATTTATATGATATTATGTCATATAAATGGGGGCTATTACAAGATGTTTCTTTGAAAGATCAAACTCTCTGAATGAATATAAAACGGATCAGCCCAAAGATTTAGCTTGCTCTAGAACTTCAGATTCTAAAGATTTTCCTAAATCACCAAGG
>DAIRER010000500.1:0-1761 GCA_036795495.1 Pseudobdellovibrionaceae bacterium
CCCAAACTCCAAAATTAGTTATGAGATAAAAAAACAAACTTCCAACCAAGGATAAGGTACCCCAAGAAAATACCTTTGAAGCCAAAGTAAAAAACTTATTTTGAGCAAGACGATTAGAAGTTTGACTAGCACTGTTGTTGTTTTCTGAAATATTTATTTCGGAAAAACTGTGTCCTAGAATCGCCGTCAACGCAAGCGCCCCATAGGTAAAAAACATGGTCGAGTGAAGTCCAAAGTATAAATCCCCAATAAACATAGAGACCCAAGTCAGAGCAACAGCCTGCCATCGACTCTTAAAATGAGAGCCAGCAAAAATCGCTAAAGCCCCCACACCCGTAAAGTTCCAAGGATGTGGGATAATGCGTGTTAAGGCTGCTAAAACAAGGACCGCAATAAAAATGTACTTCTTCAAAAAAACCCCCGACGTGTTTTACTTAACATCCTTATAATCGGCATCGATCACGTCGTCATTACCTTTTTCAGAATTTGCACCAGATGCAGCACCTGCTGAATCTTGAGAAGCTTCAGCTCCTGGTCCACCAGCAGCACCACCCTGAGCTCCTTGCTTTTTATATACTTCAGAGCTTAAGCGGTGCATTAATGTTTGAAGCTGCTCATGAGCTTTTCCTGTTTCTTCAAAACCAGAGGATTTATTTTCAAGAACTTTTTTTGCAGAAGCCACAAGATCTTGAGCCTCTTTAACATCCTTGGCCTCAAGCTGAGCTCCAGAGTCCTTAATCATTTTCTCGGTTTGATAAACTAAATTATCCAACTCATTACGCTTTGTTGCTGTTTCTGCTTTTTTCTTATCCGCATCCGCTTGCAACTCAGCTTCTTTCACTGCCTTTTTAATTTCATCTTCACTTAAACCAGACTGAGCCGTAATTTTAATCGCCTGAGTTTTTCCACTCGACATATCTTTTGCCGAAACATTTAAAATTCCGTTGGCATCGATATCAAAAGTCACTTCAATCTGAGGCACTCCGCGAGGAGCTGGTGGAATTCCCATCAACTCAAATCGGCCAAGGGCCTTGTTGTCCGAGGCCATTTTACGCTCCCCTTGAACAACATGAACATCCACCGCCGGTTGATTGTCTGCCGCTGTTGAAAACACTTGGGATTTTTTTGTTGGAATGGCTGTGTTTCTTTCGATCAAAACCGTCATCACTCCACCCATTGTCTCAATACCTAAGGATAAAGGTGTCACATCTAAAAGTAAAACATCCTTCACTTCGCCCGACAAAACCCCACCCTGTACAGCCGCGCCAATGGCAACAACTTCATCAGGATTAACGGTTCGATTTGGTTCTTTACCAAAAAAATCTTTAACGGCTTTTTGAATTGCAGGAACCCGAGTGGATCCACCCACTAAAATAACTTCATCAATTTCAGAAGCCTTTAACCCAGAATCAGCCAATGCTTTTTTACAAGGCTCTAGAGAGCGCTGAACATAGGGCTCAATCATCTGTTCAAATTTAGCTCGTGAAAGTTTCATTTGTAAATGTTTTGGACCCGACTGATCTGCCGTCACATAGGGTAAATTGATGTCACTTTCCTGAGCACTGGAAAGTTCAATTTTAGCTTTCTCTGCAGCTTCTCTCAAACGCTGAAGAGCCATTTTATCATTTCTTAAATCAACACCTTGATCTTTTTTAAACTCAGTGATCATCCACTCAAGAATTAAAAGATCTAAATTATCTCCACCTAAATGAGTGTCTCCATTGGTCGATTTAACTTCAACAACACCGTCACCAACTTCAA
>DAIRER010000501.1:0-1761 GCA_036795495.1 Pseudobdellovibrionaceae bacterium
TGAAAAGAGCCCCGAGCCCCTGGATTTCTAATAAATTGAACCCAAGATCTGTTAATAACAAAGACTTGGTCTGTCGATTAATAAAAAGTGACTCGTTAATTTTGGGAGCTCCTTCGAGAAGAACCAAGGGAAAATCTTTTTTATATTTCCAATCTTTTTCAGAAAGTGTTTTCGTCCAAGGTATATCGTTTCTTTTTTCCAAAGCACCTTGTGGACCCCAAATCGTAGCTTGAGGGTACGCTTTAGCAGCCATCGGGACACCGGCCAGATGAAATAAATTGGGTGCGATAATGTCCGTGATGGACCATTGAGGATCATATTGTTCTTTATTCAGCTTTGAGCCTGGGGAAATTAAAAGTGTCGCATCTTCAACATGAACAACAACAGATCTTACTGGTAAGTTCATCATGGGCATAGAAATAACAGTATCGATAAAAAATAAATTTTGCATGTGAATGAAAGGATAAGACTGAACTCGACAGAAGTCCAACTTTAATTGAGAATCCATGCAAAGTGTGGGAGCCTTGAATATATGAAAAATTTCTTTTTAAAAAACGCATTACTGATTTTATTTACTATTTTTTTAGTGGGGACTTTGATTGTAGCAATGGTTCCATCTTATCGAGAGTATTTTCAAAATTTAATTTTAACGGATAAAAAAATTGTTCTTTCGACAGTTTCTGGTCGAATTTCTAAAGAGGGGCCAAGTGTTGTGGTGACCAAAGTAAGATACAAGTCCAAACTATGGGCTGAGGTTTATAAGATAGACACTAGCTCTGGAGCCACTCAGCTTTGGCAAACAATCCCCTTGAGTTCGCATCAAGATGCTTTTTTGGGGTTAAATATAAAATCAACCAACTTGGCTCTTTTAGATATAGATCATGATGACATTCTTGAAATTGTGGCTCCCACTTTTGATGAGCAAATGAATCCAAAATTAAATATATATAAATATAATTCTAAATCAGAATTATTTATTTCTAACTGATTTGGCCTCAGTGTTATTTAGATTTAAACCAGCCTGTAAAACTATAACGGAAGTTATGGCTTAAAAGGACTTCATGTTCTAATTCACCTGAAAGAAAACAAATAAGGGTCCCAGCTTGGGGATTTACATCAAAATATTCACAATTGTTATTGTTGTCTTTGTCATTTTTTTTGTCTTTGTAAATGCGGAGTTGTCCACCATTCTCTGGCGCCCAGTTTTCATTTAAATAGAAAATGATTGTCACTTTTCTAGCATTATCGGAGCGAAATGAATCAAGATGTTTTTTGTAAAATCCACCGGGAGGGTAGATCGCATAATGTCCTTCAAATTGATTTAGACCTAAAAAAAGGTTCCTATTTAGTGCTAATTGAATTTGTTCTAGCTTGTTCCAAAGAATTCTTTGTGCAGAATTTGCGTTCTCTACATTGAGCCAATAAATTTCATCCTTTCGGATTTCATCTTCGATGTACTCTTCGTTCTTTTTTCCGATTTTTGCTCTATGAAATCCAGATTGATTTCTAATTTCAAGGAGGTCCTTTTTAAGATCAATAACCTCACCTTTTGATAAAAATTCTGGCCATAAAAAATAACTTTGATTCTGGAGTTGTTCTGTGAGGAGGGTATAGTTCATGTTTGGACTCATCTTTCTGAGGTCAAAAGATTCAACTGGTTTTATACCATCTAGTCAATCAAGATCTACGGATCATATCCAATATTTTTATCCCTCCGTTGATAGTGAGCCTATAGACTCCTTTTTTAAATCCGAAAATTGT
>DAIRER010000045.1:0-9008 GCA_036795495.1 Pseudobdellovibrionaceae bacterium
CAGCTGGGACTTATACACACAACAATGGTACTTTAACTTTTGATTATTCAAATGGCGCAAGTAATGGCACTGGTAATATCGACGTTCCTTCAGGTGTCAGTTTTTGGAATGTTAACTTTGTTTCAACGAGCTATAATGTGAATTGGTCACTAGGTGCGGGACAAGCAATAACAGTATTAAATAATTTTACTCAAAAACGCGTTGGTGCAGGACTAGTCACAATCAACAACGGAACAATTTATGTCGCAAAAGATCTGTATATTGGTGATGGGGCTGCTGGGGGATCAGCTACTATTGAACTTAATCAAGCTGGCAATCAATACTATTACAATACAGGAACAGGTTATTTACCCACATTAAAAATTAATAAACCTAGCGAAAGCTTAAGTCCAGATGTCAGCTCCACAAATTTAAGTATTCAAGCACTTTATCTTTTATCTGGTGAACTTGTTGCCCCTACGGGAATCTTTAGAATCATTAAAACAGCAGCTTTTACTACAACCGTGTTTCAATACACAGCTGGGACTTATACACACAACAATGGTACTTTAACTTTTGATTATTCAAATGGTGCAAGTCATGGCACTGGAAATATAGATGTCCCAATAGGAATCAGTTTTTGGAACTTAAACTTTGCTACGACATTGTATAATGCAACTTGGACACTTGGTGCTGGTCAAACGATTAACGTTCAAAACAACTACACGCAAAAAAGAGTTTCGGGTGGGAATAGTGTCACCGTCAACAACGGAATAATTTATATAGCAAAAGATATAACTGTTGAAGCCGGAGCAAATGGGGGTTCGACGGCCCTGGTCCTAAACGGAACAGGCAACCAAACATTTACGAGTGCAGCTGGGACGGTGCCGGGCGGAACCTGGACCATTGATAAAACGTCGGGCAGTTTTATTTTAGCAAATAATTTGAGTTTATCCACAGCAGGGCAAGATCTAACCATCAACCAAGGGACTGTGGATTTAAATGGTAATATCCTGACAGTAAATGACTACTTAACAATTAATGCATCAGGAATGTTAACAGTTAATGGTGGAAGCTTCAGCCCCAACACTTTACCCAAATTTGTAAATAACGGAACTTTAAATTAAGCCTGTTAATTATTCGAGCGTTTGATGCGGCGGAAAGCCTGAGCCCAGGCAATTAATGACGCGGGCTTTTTTGTTTGAACATAAACTTTTCCCCGACCACGAAAGCGGCAGACAAAACCTTCGCCTGAAAAAAACAAGGATTTATAACCACCGAGCTTAATGATGTCGTACTCTACCCCATCAGAAAAGGCGACGATATGACCGTTATCGATAACCAGTTGATCATGAACTTCTAATTCAACGATCTGTCCATAACCGTTGAACCAAACATCTCCACTTCCTTGCATTTTAACTAGAAACCATCCAGCACCACTAAGTAGGCCCTGGGATAAACTCTGAAATTTGGTTTCATAATTGACCCCTTGAGAATGAGCCACATAACAAGAAGATGCTAAATAAAAAGTTTCATTATTTAAAGTGATATGAGCCATATCACCACTAGGCCCTGGGGCAATACAGACCTCTCCGTCAATTCCATCCGCTGTAAACTCAGAAAGAAAAAGATTTTCACCACTTAAAAAACGACGAAATCCGCCTCGAAAGAGCGCACGCAGATTCATATTCGATGACATACTGGCCATAGCTGAGGCTTCTACGAAAAGCTTGTGTCGGGCGGGAACTTTGACGGTTAACCAAGCATATTCAGGGCGTTCTTCAATTTTAAATTCCATAGCAGTCTCCGTAAAAAAATTATTTCTGTTTAGGTTTAAGATGAGGGGTTAATTCTTGACCATAGCTTTTTGGATTGTGGCTTTGGCACCAAACACGCCCCTTGCCTTTAAAGCGGCAAATAAAACCCTCACCACTTAAAAATGCATCAATCCAGCTTTTGCTCGCTTTGGAAATTTCAAAATTTAAAGTTTCCTCAAATGCAACGATGTGACCGGTATCGACAATATATTCACCATCAACATCTATGGGATAGATAAATCCAAAACTATTTATAATGACCTTGCCCTGGCCACTGGCTTTGATCCAAAAAATTCCTTCACCAGAAAAAATGGATTTTAGGCCCTGCCATTGGAGATCAATTTGCACATTGGATTCGCAGGCAACAAAGCCACCTCCCGCGATGACCAATCGATCCCCCTGAAGTTCATGGACCATGATATCTCCGGGGAGCGGAGTACCCAACCAGACTTCACTGATGTTTTTGGCCGTAAAATGATTCAGAAAAAAACTTTCTCCAGAAAAAATACGTTTCAACCCTTTGATAATTCCGCCACCGCCTTTTTGGCGAGTCGTCGTCGTCACATCCACAGGGCCTTGCATGGCCATAAACGCACCACCTTCGGCAACCAGAGTTTCACCCGCGTTTAATTTACAAATTGCAATTGTGGCTGCAGGACCATATTTTTTTTCAATTTCCATAATCTACCCCCAAAATCTCGGATTCAACCACTGTGCAAGACCTTTAATCGAACGTGTTTGAAGTTGGATTTTTCCATGACCTGATAATTTTAAAACGATACCCTCGCGTGTCAGTAAACTTGAAAATAAGCTCCCAGCAAGCTTTAGGGAAAGTTTCATTTCTGGAGGATAAGACAACAGATGCCCCGAATCGACAATGTAGTCACCGAGGACTTCTTTTTCAATCATAGCTCCATAACAACCATACCAAATTCGACCTGAGCCACTGAGCTCTAGGCGAAAGAGACCTTCTCCGCCGATCCAGCTAGCAATCCCTGCCCACACCACTTGCACTTGAACTTGTGAAGTTCGTGCGATCAGGGCCCCGGGTTGAACATAAAGTTTTTCCTCTTTTAAATCTCTTTCAATAATTTCCCCTGGAGTGGATTGCGAAAGAAAAACATGGCGCGGCTTTTGATCTGGATTTAAAAAGTAATTAATGAAAAAGCTTTCTCCTCCCAAAAATTTTAAAAGCGTGGCTTGAAAAAAACCTTGGTTGATTAAAGTTTCAACTTGTAATTGTGCTTCCATGCTCGCCATAGCACCGGGTTCCACAATCAACTTTTGCCCAGGAGCTAGCAAAACTTTTAAGAGTCGAAAACTCTCGGTTCCGAGTCTTTCGATCTGTGTCACGGGTGAGGTATTTATTTCCATCATTAAAACCTTTCCTTAATTTCATTTTTAAACTTTTCATAATCAAATTCAATAGGAGATATCGAACGCCCTTGTTTCAAGGACTCCTGCTTCAATTGCTGAGCCCGATCCGTCAAAGACTGGATGCGCTTTTCAATATCTGGATGAGAATTTAAAATCTCAATTTTTTGAAGTTGGTTGAGGGCTTCGCTTCCAGGGGACTGCGAAATTAATCTCTGCTGTTGGTCTCGAATTATTTGCAGACTTTGAGAAAGACCGATCGGATCTATTTGACTTTCAATCATCTGCATAAGTGCATCGGAATCGGCTTGTTCTTCTAGCTCACGAGAGTATTGAAGATTTAAAAGAGGTCCCCCTTGATCGATAAGGATCGCCGCAAGACCCGAAATGTCGCCGATTAAAAGTTGGAAGACTGAAAAAACCCCAAGGGCTTGCGATAAGGATCTCACCACATGACGGCGATGAACGTGAGCCATTTCATGAGCGATAACACCAATCAACTGTTCACTGCTTTTAAGTTCGGTAATAAGCCCTTTATTAACAAAAACATGGCCTCCAAGAGTTGCATAGGCATTGGGTTCTGTATTCGAAGAAATATGAAACGTCAGCTGATCCGTCCACTCAGGATCTACTTTGAGTTTCTTAATAAGATGATCCAGTTTTTTGACAAGGGTTTGTTGTTCCGTTGTGATTTTTGGATTGAGAACTTGGTCTGCAATATTTTTTTCCCAGGAAAAGGGGATTGCAGATCCTAAGCTTCCAAAAATAGGTCCTCGAAAAACAATCAAAAGAGTTAAAACACTGATAATTGAAGTCGCCCAAATCAAAGCCGAACGAGAACTCTTTTTTCGATCCCGAGAGACTTCTTGCCAAATATCCTTAAGTCCTTCGTGCTTTTTAATCTCCTGGATCAGAGGTGTTTCGATTTCAAAATAAAGTCGATCGGGATTTTCTTTTGTTCCTAAAAATAAAAGAGAATTTCTATTGCCACCCATTTCCCACACGAGATCCCGATAAGCCCATTCGATATATTCGGTCTTTTCTCCATCAAAAAAACGAAATGAAACTTTGTACAAGTCAAAATCGACTTGCACAGAAAATTTTCTTTGATCTCGGTTTTGTACAAATATTCCTGGATACATTCCCGAGTAGTTTGTAGAGGACGGGTTGCAAAGTCAATTAAAAGAGTGGATTTCTACTTCAAAGCCAGCTTCTTGGGTTAGGACTTTATTAATACATTGTTGTGTTAAATTTATCATATTTTAAAAATTGGTAACAAGAGTATGGTATACTTACTCATTCATTGGAGATAAATATGCCTGGATCCTCATCAAAAAAATCGATTCTAATCATTGATGATGCAATAGACGTGCTTTATATCTTAGCTACCAGTCTTCGATTGGAAGGCTACGAAGTCTTTTCTGCCAAAAGTGGAACTGAAGCTTTAGAGGTTCTATCAAAAAATTTAAAATTAAATCTTATTATCTTAGATATGCAAATCGGGGATATGTCGGGTATTGATTTTATAGAACATCTTGAGCAAAACTTTCCAGATATTATTAATTCAGTTCCTATCGTTTTTCATTCTGGGGCTCAAAATATTCCTAAAAGCAAAGCCGTTGGAATTATTCAAAAACCCATGAATATGAAAGATTTTTTTACGTCGGTTAACCATTTTATTGAAATTGGATACCATCCTCCTTTTTTTAAGTTACAGGAAAATCATGAATAAAAAAATACACAAAGGGCGTCAAGAATTTCCAATCGTAGGTGTCGGAGCCTCTGCCGGAGGACTGGAAGCCTTTTCACAATTTTTACCAGAACTCCCCTTAAATACAGGAATGGCTTTTGTTCTTGTCCAGCATCTGGACCCCAACCATGAGAGTCTTTCTTCAGAAATTCTATCCAAAACGACAAAGTTACCAGTCCATGAAGTTACAAATGGAGTTGTAATTCAGCCCAATCATGTTTATGTGATTCCATCGAATTTTAATATGAAAATTCTTAATGGAGAATTAAAACTTTTGCCTCGTATTAAATCCCGCGCTCCTCATTTGAGCATTGATTTTTTCTTTAAATCCCTCGCGCAAGAAGTTAAAAACAAAGCGATCGGTGTTGTTCTTTCGGGGGCGGCCTTTGATGGCACCGAGGGACTTCGTGCCATTAAAGCCGCTGGAGGAGTCACTTTTGCGCAAGACCCGAAAACAGCCACCTATGAAAGTATGCCGTCTCATGCCATTGATTCTGGTTTTGTGGATAGGATTCTTTCACCGCAAGAAATTGCTCGTGAGCTGGGTAGACACTCGGAACACGCCCTTGTTATTGGTAAAAAAAGTCCAACCGTCGTCGAATCTGATAATGAGGATTTGCTTAAAATCTTTCTGCTTATCAAAAGCTATACGGGTGTTGATTTTTCAGATTACAAACATACAACAATCCAGCGACGGATCGAACGTCGCATGATGGCTCAAAAAGCAGAGACGCTGTCTATTTATACAAATTATTTAACAACTCATCCTGAAGAGATTAAAGCTCTCTATTCTGATATTTTAATCAGTGTGACTGAGTTTTTTAGAGATAAAGACGCCTTTAGGGCCTTAGTTAAAAATGTTTTTCCTATAATCCTGAATGGAAAAAATATCCGAGAACCTCTTCGTATTTGGGTTCCTGGCTGTGCGACGGGAGAAGAAGCTTACTCGATTCTGATTTTATTGATCGAGTATTTAGGAAAAAAAGGGGATCAATTGCCCATTCAGTTGTTCGCATCAGATATTAGCGAACAGGCGCTTCAGGTCGCACGTCTTGCCACCTATTCAGAGTCAGCAATTCACAATATTAATCCAAAACTTTTGGAAAAATATTTTACCTTTAAAGAGGGCAGTTATAAGGTCAATAAAGCCCTACGTGAGATGTGTTTATTTTCCAAGCATGATTTAACAAGGGATCCTCCCTTTGCAAAAATGGATTTGATCTCTTGCCGAAATCTATTGATTTACTTTTCACCAGTGTTGCAAAAACGTATCCTTCCTGTTTTACATTATGCCTTGAAACCTGCAGGGATTCTTTGGCTTGGAAAATCTGAATCTTTAAGTAGTAATTCAAAACTATTTACTGCCGTTGAAAAGGGTCAAAGATTCTACACTAAAATAAATACACCCAGCCCACTTCCGCAGAGGTTTCCAGCAAATATTTATACATCAAATATCGTTAAAGACCCCAAAGGACCCCTATTGAAGGATCTTCAAACTGATTTTCAATCTATAGCAGATCGTATTGTCTTAGCAAAATTTTCGCCTCCTGGAGTCGTCATCAATGCACAGCTTGAGATTTTGCAATTTCGTGGGAAAACATCCCCCTATCTTGAACCTGCACCAGGACTTCCTACAAATAACCTTTTAAAAATGACAAAATCAGCTCTGCAATCCGCTCTAAGAAAGGCAATTGATGAGGCCATTCAACAAAATAGACCCATAAAAAAAACTGAAATATCATTCGAGGATCAAGGCCTACGTAAGAACATCTCCATTGAGGTGATGCCGATAAATCCATTAGCTCCTATTATAAAACGCTTTTTTTTAATTTTTTTTGAAGAGCCGTTCATTGGAAATACCACAGTGGATTCTTTAGATCAAAAATCTCAAAAATTAAAAATAAAATCAAAAAAAGGGAGTCAGGGAATTGCGAAAGTTCAATCTAAACCAGAGAAACTTTCAGAGAAACTTTTTATTATAGAGAATGAACTCGCTTCTCAAAAGGAATACCAGCAGGCCCTTATTGAGGAGCATGAAACAACCCAAGAAGAACTTATCGCAACCAATGAAGAATTAAGCAGCGCTAATGAAGAATTACAAAGTACGAATGAGGAACTTCAAACAGCTAAAGAAGAAACGCAAGCCACAAATGAAGAACTGAACACCGTCAATGATGAACTCAGAAATCGAAATCAAGAGCTTGCGACATTAAGTAACGATATTAATAACTTTTTGATCACCACTGAAATTCCTTTAGTTATGGTCGATGGAAATCATCGTATTCGGCGATTTACGCCTAAAGCGGAAAAGCTTTTTAAGCTTATTTCTTCAGATATTGG
Source organism: Pseudobdellovibrionaceae bacterium (assembly GCA_036795495.1). Taxonomy (GTDB): domain Bacteria; phylum Bdellovibrionota; class Bdellovibrionia; order Bdellovibrionales; family Bdellovibrionaceae; genus DAIRER01. Next base: position 7,261 of record DAIRER010000045.1, read on the forward strand.
TCGCCCCCTTGGGGATATTCGTCCTGATTTTGATGTAAATCTAGATTTATTAGTTTCAGAAGTGACTAATTTGCGTAAGGCCAAAGAGATTGAAATCCAGGACCGTAATGGATACTGGATTCGACTGCAAATTCGTCCCTACATGACTGTTGAAAATCGAATGGATGGAGCTGTCATTACCGCTATAGATATTAATGCCTTAAAGGTGGCCATGGATCTATTAAAATCCAATCTTGAACATGCCACATCTGTGGCCGATGCCCTTAATATTCCCTCTCTTATTTTCGATCAGAATCTACGAATAAAAGCCGTCAACCCCTTATTTTGTAAAATCTTTAATCTACCGGTCGAGAATCTCGAAGGGCATCTCATCACGGAATTAGAAAATAATAAAAATTTAAATTTTAAAAAACTTAAAATTCAATTAGAGGATATGCTTTTTAAGCATAAACCCTTTCAAGACTTTGAGGTATCTGGTTTTTTCTCAGAGCAAGATCATAAAAAAACATTTTTGCTAAAAGCGCGACAGATTCTTTCATCAAAAACACAGGAGTATGACTCAAAGGCGGTCCTCGTTTCTTTTCATGATATTACAGAGCAAAAGAAATATGATCACGAGCGAAATAGGTTACTCACACGAGAACAATTAGCGCGACATGAAGCGGAAAAAGCGAATATAGCAAAGGATGTTTTTCTTGCAACACTTTCTCATGAGTTAAGAACACCTTTAACGGCCATCCTTTTTTGGTCACAATTGATTCAATCTGGAAAAGTGGATTTAGCAAAATCACAAGAGGGAGCGGTCGTCATCGAGCGAAATGCTAAAGCTCAGAACCAACTCATTGACGACTTGCTGGATATTTCTCGAATTATTGCAGGTAAATTGACACTCAATATTCAAAAAATAAATCCAAGCAGTGTTATATCCACAGCCGTGGATTCCATACGACATTTAGCTGAAGAAAAATTCCTTCAAATCAATATTTCCATTAATAGGGAGAATAATTCAGAAGCACTCTTTATTTTGGGAGATCCCATTCGAATGCAACAAATACTATGGAATTTATTAACGAACGCCATAAAATTCTCACCCAAAGAAAGTAGCATTGAAGTCGTACTCGGCTCCATTATAAATGAGAAAAAGAGTTATGCAGCAATCCTTGTCATTGATCATGGAGTTGGTTTTTCAGAAGAATTTCTACCCTTAGCATTTAATCGGTTTAGTCAGGCCGATAGCACTTCGACACGATCTCATGGTGGTCTTGGTCTGGGGCTTTCTATTGTTAAAAGTCTTGTGGAATTACAGGGAGGAACTGTTAAAGTTGAAAATTCAGTTTCACCAAAATCAGGTGCCATTTTTACTATTTGGTTTCCAGTCGTCACCGCGGACGTTGCATTGAATTCCACAATCTTGAACGCCGCTAAAAACTCGAAAATTAACCAAGAAATTCCGAGTGATAGGGAACCTCCGTCCTTGGTGGGGTTGCGAGTTCTTATTGTCGATGATGACAAAAGCACACGTGAAGCCTTGGCTATTTACATAAAATCTTTCGGTGCAGACGTTTCGACTGCAGAGTCTGCGCAAGAGGCCTTAGAGGAGCTTCCTCGTTTTAAGCCTCACTTATTACTCAGTGATATTGCAATGCCCGTTGAAGATGGGTACTCTCTTATTCGTAAAATTAGAAATTTAGAAATTGATCAGGATCAATTCCTTCCAGCCATTGCTTTAACGGCCTATGCAACAGCGG
>DAIRER010000046.1:0-8993 GCA_036795495.1 Pseudobdellovibrionaceae bacterium
GGTATAGGGCAACTGCTTCTTGCAAGCTAAAGTAGGTTGCAAAACCCTTGCTTTCCATCTACTCAGCCATCACAGAAGCCTATCAACTTTGAACAGAGACTTGTGAATGTACAGACCTTTGAGGCCTTTGCTGCGAATTTTCGAAGATTTATTAAAAATGCGGATCATGATGTTAAAAAGCGGATGGTCCAAAAGTTTATTAAAAAAGTGGAGATTGGAATAGATGAGGTCAAAATCCATTGGAACTTAGATCAGGAGCATTATGAACGGGAGCAGGTCCTTAAAAAACAAAACCCACATTTTTTTAAAAATGTGGGTTCGCATAGCTTGACAAGTGGTGCACCCGCCAGGACTTGAACCTGGAACCCTCTGATCCGAAGTCAGATACTCTATCCAATTGAGCTACGGGTGCGCGAAGCTGATTTCTATATTCTAGACCGCTATTTAGCAAGCTTAGCTTTTCACGCAGGGTTTCATAATGGAAACTTGGTGAGTTCACAATTTTCGGTTAGGACTCTACTATGTCCTTATCATTTAACACTGAAACACAAGATGACTTTCTTTTTACCTGTAAACCTCCCGGGCTGAATACCCATCGTCCATCCCCTGAAATATTAGGTTTTGTAGAAATACTCGAGCGGGAACTTAAAACTCCTCTTTATATTGCCCACCGATTAGATAAAGAAACTTCGGGAGCCCTTGTTTTTGGAAAAACACCTGAGGCCGCTCGCAAGCTTTCTGATCTATTCGCTCAACACAAGGTTCAAAAAATCTATTATTTCATCACGGATAAAAAAATATCGAAAAATTCATTTTTACAAGAAAGTTACATCGTAAAACAAGGCGGCACCTTTATCTCAAAAGCCGCCCCCGCTGACCCCAGTGAATACAGTGGAAAAGCCATCACTCAATTTGATAAAATGCGCGAATTTCATGACCTCAGCCTTTGGACCGCAACGCCTAAAACGGGAAAACCTCATCAAATCAGACTGCATGCCCAAGATGCAGGTATGTCCATTCTCGGAGATCCAGAACATGGAGGCTCCCCCTTTACCCAATTAGGACTACAGGCCCATCAAATTGAATTTCAAATCGATGAAAAAAAATATCACTATCAAGCGCTTCTTCCCTATTGGACCGATCTGGAAAAATTAAATCGAAACGCTCCCCTTGAGACGGCATTAAATCTAGCCTTTCAACGCAGAAACTTTTTATTTCAAAATTCAGCCGATTCCGAAAATAAAGATCAGAATTCACCTGTGAATAGGGAATGCCTAAGACTGGTCCACCATGAAGCTTTTCCCGATCAAACCTGCCTGCGCTTGGATCAATTTGGCCCGGTTCTATGGACCTATTGGTATAAACCCGAAGACCCAACTGAAAAAGAACTCTCCATACTTGAGCAATTTCAAAAATCATTGAAAAAACCCCTGTGGATTCGAAAAATGAACAATCGAGGCCGTGACCCCAACTCAAACACCCTTTGGTCCCTTGGAAATCCACCCAACTCATGGACCGCCACTGAAAATGAAATAAATTATCATTTTTCAACCGATCTAGGACTGTCCCCGGGGCTTTTTTTGGATTTAAGAACAAATCGTCAATGGGTCCACGAAAATGTAACCCAAAAAAAAGTGCTCAACCTTTTTGCATATACGGGGGGATTCAGCCTTTCTGCGGCCATAGGAAAAGCCTCTGAAGTGGTCACTCTCGATTTAAGTAAAACTTTCTTAGAGTGGAGCCAACGCAATTTTCAATTGAATCAACTGGATCCTAAAAACTTTGAATTTTGGAATCAAGATGTTTTTATTTTCCTAAAGGGTTGTAAAAAAAGAAATCGAAAATTTGATCTTATCATTTGTGATCCCCCTTCATTTTCAAGAAGTAAAAATTCAATATTTACTATTGAAAAAGATTTAGAAAGTCTTCTCAACTTGTGTTGGGATAATTTAGAACCACAAGGGCAAATTTTATTTTCAAGTAATTTTGAAAAATGGGATAAAGATTTTTTTAGAAAAAAAATCAGTCAATTTCTGCCACATTCAAAAGACCTGAGTTCAGAATTACCTTATCCAGGTTTAGATGTGGGATTTCCAGGCGAGCCCGCCCTAACAAAATCTTTTTTACTGAAAAAATAACTTAAGCTCGTTGAGTATCGCCAAACAAGCGACGAAGATAATCAACACCCGAAGGCTGACTGCGCAAATAATAATGGGCTGTCAGAATTTTTTTTTCAACTTCTGATAAATCCCCGCTTCTACCGAGCTTACGTTTTCGATCTTGAAAAATATGATACAAGCTCAAGGCCCCCGCTACAGAAATATTGTAACTTTGAACAAAGCCCACCATTGGAATTTTCACACGCACATCCGCAGCTGCTAACATTTCGGAACTCACACCCTCTTTTTCATTACCCAAAACAAGTGCTGTGGGTATTGTAAAATCTACTTCTGAAATATCCACAGCCCCCTCGAGAGTGGTAACACACAATCGATAGCCCTTTGATTTTAAATTTTGAATACAGGATTTGGAATCTTTCCATTTTTGGACTTCCACCCATTTATCGGCCCCTTGAGTGACACGATTGGCCTCTTTAAATTTTTCTTGGCTTTCGATCACATGAAAGTGAACAAAGCCCATGGCCTCAGCCGATCTCATCACGGCTGAAATATTCCCGCGATCGTAAATGCCCTCAAGAACCGGTAAAATAGAAAAATTTCTTTCTTCTACAATGTGTGCAATTTTTTTTTGCCGCTCTTCAGTTAATAAAGGCCCCACTTTATCAAGAACCATTTGGTAATTAACCTTTAGATGGTCCTCGACGTGAATATTTTCTTCAAAAATAAATGACATAATTTCCTAAAAATAAAATTTATTCAACTTTAGTTGTTTTCTTTAGTTCTGTATTAGATTTGGGTTTTTGCAAAGATCCCTGGAAATATTTTTTTGATGAGCTTCAATAGTGCCCCCACCAATTTCTAAAAGTTTTGCATCTCTCCATAAACGTTCCACGACGTACTCTCCCACATAACCATAACCACCCAAAACTTGAATGGCTCGATCACAAACATTTTTTGCCATGGTCGTCGCCACCAATTTAACACCATCTGAGTCGGCACGCGACCCCTCATGATTTAAACTTAACTTTCGAGCGGTCTCATAAACATAGGCCCGTGAAGCTTTGTATTCTGCGTAGCTATTGGCTATGTACATCTGAATCTGTCCAAAATAGTTTAGGGATTTTCCAAAAGCCTGTCGCTCCTCTGCGTATTTATTCATAATTTCTAAGGCTCGACGAGCAATACCAAGACTCATCGCTGCCAGGGTCAAACGTTCGATTTCAAGGTTTCGCATCATATGCAACATCGATTCACCCAAGTTTCCAACAAGGTGAGTGGAGGGAACTTCGCATTGATCAAAAACCAGCTCTGCTGTATTCGATCCACGCATTCCCAATTTGTCTTGAATTTTTTGACCCACAGAAAAACCAGTCATCGATTTATCCACTATGAAAGTGGAAATCTGAGGTCGACCATTTTTTTCGCCCGTTTTCGCATAAACGATAACAACATCACAGGGGGTTTTGTTTTCATCAATTGTTCCATTCGTAATCCACATCTTACGGCCATTCAAAGTGTAACCACCTTTGCTGTTGGGGACAGCTGTTGTTTGCATTCCTAGTACATCCGTTCCAACCGCTGGCTCAGACATCGCCATGGCCCCGACAAACTCACCAGAACACAGCTTTGGTAAATACAAAGACTTTTGAAACTCATTACCATTCACTGCAATATTATTTACGCAAAGCATTGCATGGGCAAGATAAGCCAAACAAAACCCCGGGTCAGAGGCTGAAAGTTCTTCATGAATAGCCACAGCAGCAGTTGCGTCCAAGGCAGCCCCCCCAAAAGCCTCAGGAGCCGTCAAACCTAAAACGCCAAGCTCTCCCAGTTTGTGAAATAAATCTAAATTGAAAAGCTCTTTACGATCAAATTCATGAGCTTGAGGTTCTACATGTTCTAAAACAAAAGACCTTAAGGTATCCCTTAACATTTTATGCTCTGGTGTTGGATTGCTATGATCAAATTCTTTCCAATTTAATTCCATTTTGATTCTCCTTTTTTTTAATTCCATAGTCCTAGCCCGGATCAAAGGCTTAATCAAGAAATTCAAAATCCACAGCCTTGACAACTTAGAAAGCAAGTACAGATTTATTCTTGCAAGGGGATAAGAAGAGAAAAAAGCCCCAAAAATCATTTTTAAAAGGAGGATGTTATGAGAAATTTAATCACACGACGCGAGCGCGCACCTTTTTTTGATTTATTAACTGAGTTTGATCGTTTGTTCGATCGTCCTTTTGATCGAAATTACAATGAAGCTTTACCATCGAATTTAGATGAAAATTGGTTTAAACCGCTTTCAGAACTTCAAGAACTAGAGAATGGGTACCGTCTTTCTGTCGAGCTTCCTGGTGTAAAAAAAGAGGATATTAAAATTGAGCTCAAAGATCGAATTCTCAAAATCTGGGGTGAAAAAAAGTATGAAACAAAAAAGGAAACCAAAGGAGCTTGTTACACAGAGAGGTCTTTTGGACGATTTGAAAGATTCTTTACACTTCCAGAGGCCGGAGAAGAGGAAAAGGTGAACGCTCTATTTAAAGATGAAATTTTAGAGATAGATATTCCAAAGAAAGAGGCCACTAAGGCGAAAGCCATACAGGTCAATTAAGACCACTCATGGAGGATGTCATGTAAAAGTGATAGCACTATAAAAAAAGGGACATAAAAAATGTCCCTTTTTTTTATGTATTTTATTCTTAGCGTTCAAAAACTTTTTGATAGAAAGTTTTTCGGATCGTGTTTTTTTTAATTATTTCGACTCGAGCTCGTTCTTTTTTTTGCTCTTCTTCCTCTGCGATAGAGGCCAGATGACGGTTGGCATTTTTTTGATAAATTTGAGCACTGAGTTCAACAGCGCGTTTCCAATTTTCTTTAAATGCAGCCGCTTGGTTTTTAAATTCTTCTTTTGATCCTTTAAAATCATTTTTCCAAAATTTCAAATGATCTTCCAAATCGATGGGTCTAGGTATTTCTAACCAACTTTTACCTTCCTCGGTCACAGCCCCCAGGGTCACTTGAAATCCATTATCAAGTGTGATTTTTTGGCCATCTCGAGCTTGCACATTCACTTTTCCAGAAATAGAACGAATCGTAATTTTATCGTCTTTTGTAATCAACCAAACGTCTGCATGATCAACATAAAGCGTTCCATAAACAGTATCAATTTGTTGAAGTTTTTCATTTTGAAGATGTACGAAACCTTTTAGAAAAATCACCTTTTCGGATGAAATTTCATGTAGATTCAAATCTGGATTGGCTTTGACTCTTACCTCTAAAGTAAAAGAAATAAAAAATAATAAAAAATGAATAAATCTCATCATAGGCCTTTGGTTTCGAGTATTTTTTCTTTTTTATTCACTTCACTTAATAAATACGAATGAGTAAAATTCGTTCGAATTGTTTTATAAATTTCAAGTGCCACTTCATTGCGGCCATTCATTTCATTCATTGCGGCCAATCTTAATAATGAAAAGCCCGTCAGCTCATGCATGGGGTAAAGTTCAAGCAGTGTATTAATAGTATTTAAACATTCTGTATAATTTTTAGATAAAAACTGAGACTCAGAAATCATAAAATACGCTTCGACTGTATGTTCAGAAATCGGGTATTTATTCAATAGAATTTGAAATTCCTTAATAGCCATTGCGTATTTTTTATTTTTAAATTCAATTTTTCCGTTTTCAAACTGGGCTCTAGAAAGATCCAATTTTGGAATACTTGCTGGAACCCTTAGGGCTTGAGAAAATTTATTTTGAAATTGATTTTGCTTTTTCTTCTCTGGCAACGCTAAAGCGACACTTTGCTCAAAATCTTTTATTTGATAATTTAAAAGTAACTTTTCTTTTTCTGCTTGAGCGAGTTCTTCGTTCTTTTGTCCAATTTGAGATTGATAAATTTTATCGCCTCTAAACTCATAAATAAACACATTGTAGACGATCAAATTTGCCACAACGACAAGAAGAATAAAAATTATAAACAAAAGATTAGGGATTCTCATTAACGTATTTATCGACATCTCTAGGAAATTCTTTAGAAATTTTTAAATCCTTGGGTCTTAGACGTATGTACTCATACGCAAATTATTTAGCTAAACTCAGTCTAAATTGTCTAAAGTTTTGACAACTGTTTAAAGGAACGCCCTGCGCCCCTTGCTAAAACCTAAATAAGAGTCAACCACCTGGTCTTTGGTTTGCAGTACTATAAACACAAAAGGAACAAACAATGATTAAAACTGTATTTATATTTATATTTCTCTTCTTTCCACTATTAGGATTTTCTCAAGAAATAGCCCCTAAGGATTGTTTAATCATTCAGCTTCGTCCTGAGGACAAGGTGGTCGATCTTCGGCAAGTTCAAAAGGGAGCACGGACCGTTTTACGAAAGTCTGGAACAATTGAATCAGAAATATCACCCACTCTTTCTGTAGCTCGCTTTAATGAAGCTATTAAAAACTCACAGTGTGCAAAAATCCCTTCACATATTGACATTGTAATAACCTACCAAGGAAAAACTTATGAAATTCGACAAGCCGATAAACTGTTAGCACTTATTTACAATCGTGAAGACGCCTTAAATATTGTTAAGAAAATGGAAAAAACATTTTTAGATACAACACAGATTGAAGAAAAAAAATGTTCGATCATTCAAGAAGAAATTAATGAAAAATATTTGTATTATGTCGTTCAAGTTAAACAAGAAAAAAACTCGGAGAATGAGTCCGTATTAGGAGGAGAGTATTTATCAGAAGGCCATGAAAAGGAATTTTCTGCACAAAATATTTTAAATACTTACCTTGAACGTGGATATTGTTCTCTTTCAGAAGAAAAATACACGTCACAAGGCCATGAGCCAACAAGACAAGCCTTTAAATAGGACTTTTTTGATCATCAAGTATCATCTCCCGTAATGCTTTTGAAACAGTAAAACTTGTCCAGTGTTGTCCTTCGTACTGTCCAACGGGCAATACATCTAAAGTTGTTCCCATCAGCATCACTTCACGGGCCTGAGTTAAATCCTTTTCAGTCAGATCTTTAACTAAAGTTCCACGAATCTTTCCTTGAGAAACTAATTTTTCAGCTAATTCAAAGGCTCGGACCATAGTCGTACCCTTTAAAATGCGTTCCATTTTTGGATGTACTAGATTTTGATCTGCATCTAAAATAACAATATTTTCGGTGCTGCCTTCAGTTAAATACCCTTGATCGTCATAGCTGACTGTAAAATCTATTTTTCTATCGATAGCCTCTTTTTTCATCATCACATTGTGAAGGTAATTGCAGCTTTTAATTTGGGCATGCCATGGCGTTTTTGCAGTCCACATACTTTTCCCCATAGAAACCCCTGTTTCATATTTTTTCTCTGAAATGGATTGCAGCTCTGTAACAACCAAATAAAGTTGAGCCCCTATTGACTCGTAAGGATTTGTTGAAAACCCCCCCGGACCTCGAGAAAGAAATAGCCGAACGAGACCTGTTGTTAATTCGCTTGCCTTTATCGTTTCATAAATAATTTTTTTTAAATCACTCACAGATAAGGGGAACAATATCCCCAGGCGTTCTGCTGATTGCTGAAGACGCTCTAAATGCTGTTGCATTAAATATACTTTTTGGGGTCTTAAAAATTTCATAGCCTCAAAAACGCCATCCCCACGATGTACGAGATGATCATCTATCGGAACCAACATAAGTTGTGGATCCGTTACAATTCCACCAAACCAAGAACTGTACATGGCTCTATAGGGCACACTCCTATTTAAATTTTGAACTTTCTCTAGGGCTTCAGTGAGCTTCAACTTCTTAATTTCCATTTTATTACCTCTAAAATGTAGCCTATAGTAATTCTCGTTCTGATCCAAGATCTTATGGCACCGAGTTATTACCCCCTGTCAGTTAAATTATCTTGAATCCTTAAAGGCTCCCCATTAAAAAATTCTAAAGAGGTAACCTATGAACGCCAATAAAACTGAAATTTTTAACCAATTAAACAAACCTCAACGCCAAATATTGATTACAGCGGCCCTCCCCTACGCCAACAGCCCTATTCATATCGGGCATCTGCTTGAACATTTTCAAGTGGATTTTTGGTGCCGCTACCAAAACCTCATCGGGAATCAGTGTTCATTTGTCTGTGCTGATGACACACATGGTACACCGATCATGATAGCGGCTCAAAATGCAGGAATCACACCCGAGGCTCATATTCAAAAAATTTGGGAAAGCCATGTGAATGATTTTAAAGATTTTAAAATTCACCATCATCATTATTCTTCAACAAACAGTGTCGCCAACAAACAACTTTGTGAATATTTTTATGAAGAACTCAAGAAATCAAATCATTTCACTCAAAAATTAATTGAGCAACTCTACTGCGAACACGATCGAATGTTTTTACCGGATCGTTATGTTAAAGGAACGTGTCCTAAATGCAAAGCTACGGATCAATATGGTGATAATTGTGATAAGTGTGGAGCAACCTATGCCACGACCGAGTTGATTGAGCCAAAATGTTCTCTCTGTGGAACAAAGCCCGTATTGAAAGAATCAGAGCATGTTTTATTTCAATTAAATCATTTTAAAACTTTTCTTGAAACGTGGATTCCAAGTCATACACAAAAAGAAGTCAGCAATAAAATGATGGAGTGGTTCAATGAACCACTGAGAGACTGGGATATCACTCGCGATGCCCCTTATTTTGGAATTCAAATTCCAGGGCTTAAGGATAAATACTTCTATGTTTGGGTCGATGCCCCCATGGGATATATTTCAGGAACCCTAGAAATGTGTCAAAAATTAAATTTAAATTTTGATGATTTTTGGAAAAATCCAAACTCAGAAATAGAGCTGTATCATCTCATTGGTAAAGATATAACTTATT
>DAIRER010000502.1:0-1753 GCA_036795495.1 Pseudobdellovibrionaceae bacterium
CCCATGCGGATTTTTCCAGCCCCTCACTATACTATGGGCGGACTATGGGTTGATTATAATTTGATGAGCACCTTGCCAGGATTATTTGTTGCTGGAGAAGCCAATTTTTCTGATCATGGAGCCAATCGATTGGGAGCTTCAGCTTTGATGCAGGGTTTGGCAGATGGTTATTTTGTATTACCATTTACGATAGGAAATTACATTGCTAGCGAAAAATTGGTACCAGTCACTGAAAATCATGATGCCTTAAAAGATGCTAAAAATAAAGCCGAAGAAGATCTACAGAAAATGATGAACATCAAGGGGGCCAGAACAGTCGAGAGTATTCATAAGGAATTGGGCCGTATTATGTGGGATTATTGTGGAATGGCTCGAAATGCAGAGGGTTTAAAAAAGGCTTTAGAATTAATTCCAAAATTAAAAGATGAGTTTTGGAATAATGTGCGTGTTCCTGGTGAACTTAAAGGGATAAATCCTGAGCTTGAAAAGGCGGGCCGAGTGGCCGACTTTTTAGAGCTAGGAGAGTTAATGTGTTTAGATGCTCTGGATCGCGAAGAGTCTTGTGGAGGACATTTTCGGGAAGAACATCAAACCCCAGAGGGTGAGGCTTTGCGAAATGATGATAAATTTTGTAATGCCACGGCTTGGGAGTTTAATGGAGATCGAAAAAATCCAAATAAACATATTGAAGATTTGAAATTTGAAAACATTAAATTAGCAACGCGAAGTTATAAATAGAAAAAGAGATAGGAAAATAAAATGTCTCATAAAAAACCAATGAATTTAAAACTCAAAGTCTGGCGCCAAAAAGATCTTCAAAAGCCTGGTGAGTTTAAAGAATATCTAGCAAAAAACGTTTCTCCAGATTCTTCTTTTCTAGAAATGTTAGATGCGGTCAATGAAGAACTTATTTCAACCGGAGAAGACCCTATCGCTTTTGATCATGATTGTCGCGAAGGCATTTGTGGTAGCTGTGGATTTATGATTGATGGTTCGGCTCATGGACCAGAAAGATCGACGACGGTTTGTCAGCTTCATATGCGCCACTTTCAAGAGGGTCAAACATTAACATTGGAGCCTTGGAGAGCAAAAGCATTTCCTGTGATTAAAGATCTAATGGTAGACCGATCTGCTTTTGATCGCATTATTAAATCCGGTGGTTATATTTCAGCAAATACTGGGGGGGCTCCAGATGCCAATGCAGTACCAATTCCAAAAATAGATGCGGATGAGGCCTTTGTTTCTGCGGCTTGTATTGGTTGTGGCGCCTGTGTGGCTTCTTGTAAAAATGCATCAGCTATGTTGTTTACATCAGCAAAAGTAAATCATCTTTCGTTATTACCACAGGGTAAAGTCGAAGAGGATCGTCGAGTTTTACGAATGGTTGAGCAAATGGAAGCCGAAGGGTTTGGTTCTTGCACAAGCACGGGGGCCTGCTCGGCTTCTTGTCCAAAGGACATTAGTTTAATTAATATTTCAAACATGAATTGGAAATTTCTTAAGGCCACTTGGAATAAGAAGCCCGAACAATCCACATCTGGTGACGGCTAGATAGCGTAGACAAAGTAAAGAAAGTCCCCTTTTGTCCAGTTTAATAAAAAAGTAGTGATTCATAAAAATCATGTGGTACCATTTTGAAACTGGACAAAAATTTCCTAACACTATCTTAACTTTTTGCTCCAGAAAAACAAAAGGGGGAACTATGAGGCTTATCGGAAGAGCCAGTTACTTAGTTTTAGGGGCAGTTTTGGGC
>DAIRER010000503.1:0-1751 GCA_036795495.1 Pseudobdellovibrionaceae bacterium
TGAAGGATTGTTTTCAAATGCCAGAAATTCAAAACGACCCATCTCTCGTTTATAAACAGCTAGCCCATTTAGGAACACCTCACCGTTTAGAAAAATCAATTCAGTTTTTGCTAAGTGAGGGGCATCTTAGAAGAACCCTTGATGGTCGTATCGTCACAGATACACCGCTCACCATAACCGACCCCCAAATTTCAAGTCAAAAAATCAGACAGTTTCATAAAGGCGCTTTAAGTGTTGCAAAAATGGCTTTGGATAGTCACCCCATCACTGAACGTTATGCCAATACATTTATTTTGTCCGTCGATGAAACTCAATATCAAGAAATGATCCAACTGATTCAAGATTTTGCAGAAAAAATGAAGGACTTTGCATCACAAAGCCACGGAGATCGTCTTTATCAATTGATTATTAATGCCAGCCCCACAGGAGGAAAAAATGCTAAAAACTCTTAATTCTGTACTCTTAACTTCACTGCTTTCTATGGGGGCTCATGCCTCGACATTTGTTGGCAATGGAGGAAACTCCGGGGATGTTGAATTGCAGGTGACCCTAAAAGAAATTCAAGAAACCTTACGACTTATTGATAATGGAAAAAACAGCAACGAGTTTAAACTTTGCACATGTTACCCTCAACTTAAAGGTCACCCCATGTGCAATACTTTATCAAAATTAAATTCTCAACAAGTTCAGTTTTGCGAAAAATATATTAAAGACAATTCAGAAAATCTTCGAAAAGCAGCAAATCAACTTTCTCAAAATGGAATTGAATGGACTCATGAAAAAATTGAAGTTGTAGAAAATCAAAGCCTACGCGCAGCTGATGCTGTAACCGATGCCAATACCAACAAGATAACCCTAAATAAAGATCAATTTATAAATATGCCTAATTACGAACGCGTATTTTTATTAAGTCATGAATTGGGCCATCTTCAGCGCTGGGAAAACAAATACATTGTCGACCGCCAAGCCATTGGCCCCTTTGATGGACCCGAGGGGGGTCGTGAATTTCTTAACTCTATCTCGGCCGCTCTCACTATGGAGGCATTAGATACACAGGTGATTCATCAGTTTCAAGCCGACCTTAAGAGATCTCAGGGCTATAAAAAACATTGGTTTGAATTAGGAACAGCTTCGACAAACACCAAAGAAGTTCTTTTTGGCGTCAATGAAAAATCAGGACATTTTTTAAGTTATCGTTTTCAGTTTTCTGACCAATGGGGTGTTCAGGGTGAATACCGTTCCAGCAAAGGAAACAAGAGTTATTTAAGCTCAACAAAATCCGAAGAAACTCTAACGGGGTATGGAGTAGGTATCTCCTATCGATTTTTTCCATTCAAAGATCCCCTAACCTTTTGGGGTCAATCTCACTTTGTGATTTCCTTGAATGCAGATAAAATAAATGGTGAGTTCAGTTTGTCGGACTCTTTCTTAAAGACAGAGACCAACTCTTCTTCGACCTCTTGGATGGGTTCATTAAATTATTATATGCCATTACAAAATAATTTTTGGATTTTCATAAAAGCCGCAGTGTCTGGACATCACATATCTTATTCAATACCCAACATAACCATTCAAAACGATTTCAATTCTAATTTTAACCTAGGAGCAAGTTATGGATTTTAATAAAATAGTTTTTTTATTCCCTCTTTTTCTAATTTCAAACGCCTGTACATACGGTAAGCTCTCTGAACCGGATGAAAATTTAATTGGAGCTCCCGTTGAAAAAATAACTGCAATTTCAAATATCGATG
>DAIRER010000047.1:0-8959 GCA_036795495.1 Pseudobdellovibrionaceae bacterium
CCTTCTTGTGGAACCGGGGCAGTTGCCGCAGCCGTTTGTTTTAATTTAAAAAGTAAGACTCTTGATAAAAATACAAAAGTAAAAATTGCTATGCCTGGAGGCGATCTATGGGTTATTGGCAAAGGATCGCAATTTCAGCTTAGAGGAGAAACAGAGTTAATATGCAAAGCCGAAGTGAGTTTATAAAAGAAAGTCCAAAAACATTAACAGCTCTAATTACACCATTTAAAAATGACAAGATAGACTTTGATTCATTAAAATCTTTGCTCGATTTTCAAATTAAAAATGGAATTGATGGATTTATTATCTCAGGTACAACTGGAGAAAGTCCAACCTTAGAAGAAAATGAAGTTGAAGAGTTATTTTTATTTTGTAAAAAAATATTATCAAAAGATTTTCCCTTGTGGTTGGGTACGGGCACAAATAATACAAAAAAAACTATAGACTTAACAAAAAAGGCCAAAGAGCTGGGCGCTCAGGCTGCTTTGGTTTGTGTTCCCTACTACAATAAACCGACTCAGCGGGGACTCTTTGAACACTATAAGAGTTTAACTAACTTAGGAATTCCGGTTGTTCTTTACAATGTTCCTGGCCGAACAGTGGTTTCACTTGAGGCGGCAACAATTAAAGCCTTAGCAAAAGAAAATAACATTTACGGATTGAAAGAAGCCAGTGGAAATGGGGCTTTTTATAAGCCAATTTTGACAGAAACAATGGGAGAACTTCTGCACCTTTCTGGAGACGATTTAACCTACATTGATTTCTTAAAATCAGGAGGTGATGGGGTTATTTCAGTGGCCACACATGTTCTTCCGAAGTTATTTGTGAATTGGCGAAACCAAGTGCATTCGGGTGATGTTCATCTTGCAGAACAGGATTTAAATAAGTATAAAAAATTGATTGAATTGTTATTTGTTGTAGCCAACCCTATTCCGGTGAAAAAAGCTCTTCAGTTAATGGGGATAATTGATTCTGCAGCTTTAAGGTTGCCATTAACAGAGCTTGAAGAAAAACACACAGACTTGATAAAGTCTGAACTAAAAAAACTGGAGTTGATTTAATATGAAGCCTTTAATCGTGGGTTTAACTGGAGCTTCGGGGCGAATGGGAAAGGTTATTGAGGATCTTTTGATAAACGACAAGTCCTTTTCTTATGCTTATGGAATAGATCGAGCCCGAAAAAAAGGGCCTGCCAGTTTTTATTCTTCACAAATCGTTTTATCTAAAACAAAAAAAATTGATGTGTGGGTGGATTTTTCTTCTCCTGATTTTTTGTTGGAAAATATAGATAAATTTATCGATATGAAAATCCCATTGGTGTCTGGAACAACGGGATTGACGGCCGCGCAACAAAAGAAATTTTTTTTATTGGGCCAAAAGCTCCCTCTTTTATGGGCTCCTAATATGAGTTTAGGTATGGCTTATTTTAAAAAAATGATTCGGTCCATGGGGCCCGCTGAGCATGAGGTTCTTATTGAAGAAATTCATCATAAACATAAAAAAGACAAACCCTCAGGAACAGCAATTGAACTGGAATCCGTACTAAAAGCATCGGGATTTAAAAATATTTTACCTACAGTTTCTATCCGCGGCGGGTCTGCCCTAGGGACACATCGGGTTTATAGTTTTTTGGAGGATGAGCAAATCACGATAGAACATGTCGCACAAAGTCGAACTGTGTTTGCAAAAGGGGCTCTTTTTGCTGCTCAGTGGTTAGTCAAACAGAGTCCAGGGGTTTATACCATGGATGATTTAATTGGTTCTTAATAATTGTTATAGAAATGAAAAGGAAAATATATGAAATTTTTTATTGATACTGCAGATATAGAAGAGATCCGACAGGCTAACCTACGTGGTTGGGTGGATGGTGTAACCACAAATCCTTCTCTCATAGCAAAGTCTGGAAAGTCTTTTTTTTCTGTCATTAAGGAAATATGCCAAGAGATTCCAGGACCTGTGTCTGCGGAAGTGATTAGTCTAAAGTCTGATGAGATGGTTCGTGAGGGGCTTGAGCTTGCAAAGATTGCTTCAAATGTAGTTGTTAAAATTCCAATGACTGAAGATGGCATGGTTGCCGTAAAAAAACTTAAATCAGAGGGAATTAAGACCAATGTGACATTGGTCTTTTCGCCACTTCAGGCCTTATTGGCAGCAAAAGCTGGGGCAACAATGGTGTCACCGTTTGTGGGAAGACTTGATGATATTGGTTTTGATGGTATGCAATTGGTTGCGCAAATTGTAAGTATCTATCAAAACTATGATTTTGATACAGAGGTTTTGGTGGCAAGTGTTCGAAATCCAATTCACTTACAAACGGCAGCAGAGTTGGGTGCAGACATTGCAACAATTCCTTATAAAGTAATGCAGCAGATGACTCACCACCCATTAACAGAAAAAGGGATTAAAATCTTTTTAGATGATTGGCAAAAAAGTCAGAATAAAGTTTAGAATTATGATCAGAGATCGAGTGATATGAAAAAATTAATTAATTTATTCTTAGGGCTAATGTGTTTTTCATTGATTTGCACTGGATGTAGGTCTGGCGCTCAATTAGAAGAGGTGAACTCAAGTCTTAAGGAAATACATAAAGCCATTTTTGTTATTATCGGCAAGCCTCGAGAAATGAGTCGTGACAATAAAGAAGTTTTTAGCCAGTACAGAGATAATAAAGGAAATACTATTGCCCAGCCAGATAAAGTTCGCGAGAGAGTACATACCTTTGTCTATATACTCGGTGATCGACGACCCTTTTCAATACAAGTTGAGGTCATTCACGAAATGAAAAATGAAATTGGTCAGTATACAGTGGTTAAAAAGGATGAGAAGGCCGCAAACTTATTATCTGATAAGATCAAGGCAGAACTTGCCAAAGGTCGTGACGGTCAAAGTCTTATTGATGACTTCAGACCGTTTTAAAAGTTAATATTTAATTATGCCAGGATGGCTTTTTATTCGAACACCCGTGTTCAAATTATTTCTTTTGGGTTTATTTTTAATTTCTCCGCTAGAGCTGGAGCGAGGCCTTTCTTTTTACTTGTTAAATCCAATGAACATTCAATTGCCTAAAGGCACACCTGCCTATAGAGCCTTTGAGTTGATCGGAGATATTGGGTTTCAAGAAAACTTTGTAAATAAAATATCTCAAGCTGATCAAAATCTAAATTTAAAAACGTTTACATTGAACTCAGAAAGTTTAAATAAAAATATTATAAAATTACAATCTATTAAAATTCAAAAAGAAGTAGGGTCACTTGTTAGCAACTCAAAGATAAAGCATATAGAGATAGGTGGTGGTTTAGCCATAACTCATGAAAACCAAATAAAGATTGAGCGGTATATTGGCGGTCAATTTAAAGAAGAAATTCCTATAGATCATCTGCGTGGTGAATTTGATCTGGGTTCTGGTTTTGAAAATGAGGAAGTTTATGCTAAATTAATAAACACTCAATCTGGAGAAATTCTTGGAGAAAGTAAAGTAGATCTGCAATCTCCGATTACGACCATTCATCCAACAAGACGTGGTGGAATCCAGGCAATATCTTTTGAAGAGTACACATTGGGGTTGACACATCCCTTTGTGAAAACGATTCAGAATTCTCAAGGAAAGAGTCAAAAAAGGTTATCTGCAAATTCGGCGCCCACCGTAAAGTCTGAAAACCCTGATCAAGTGGCTTCACCAGGCACTGAAGATAAAGAAAATCAAAAGGATAAAACAATTGCTTTTAATGCGGCTATTCCGACAGGAGATTCATTTGATATTGGAGGTCAATATGTGTTTTCTGCACAGGGGGCAGATGGAGTTAAAACATTTGCTTTATTGCCTACATCCTATGAAAAATCTTATATCCCGACCTTTTCGCAGAAAAACATTTCAGCAATAATGGAAATACTTCAATCGCAAGCCCATAAAACTTTAGATCAACGATTTATGATATTGGGATCAGTAAAAGGCGAAAAAGGACTAGGTGAATCGGGAGTAAACCTACTTGTGGAGTCAGATTTGCAATCAAAAATATTTTACTTTAATGATTTTTTTATTCCAGATGTGAATTTAAAAGAAACATCAAGTAATGGAATGTTTATTATTTTATCCAGTCGAAGTGGATATCAATCTATCGTCGCACAAAAAAAAGAAAAATTTTATACTTTTGCAAATGTCATTACGGCTCCTAAGATTATTTCATTTGTTGAGATGAAATATACTTTAGAAAAAAATAAAACTCAGATAAAAAGCATTGATCCAATTCAACAGTCGATGGTTTCAGCTCAGGTTCAATTGCAAGGATTTGAAAAAACAGTGCAAACACGCGAAAATATAGATTCAGAAAGCAGGGCTTCAGTTGAGCTTTCTGGTTTTTCTCTGGCGGGTCTTATTTATACAGCTCCAGAAAATGAAAACTATGAAAACAGTAAATCCATATATTTTGAAAATCAAAAAGAAATTACATTACCCGCAATTTCAAAAAAATGGATTCAAAAAGTTAAAGAATCTATGGATGCGGAAAACGTCTCGAATCTAAGCTCTATCGTTGGCTTTGTAAATATTGAAAATTTTGAAGTATTTGTTCCAGAAAAAGATCGTTCGCAAGTGAAAATTGCCTATTTTAACAAAGAAGGATTAATTCTTTCGGGTGCAAAAGGAATTCGTGGGGGCGGCTTTATTATCCTTACTTCTAAAAAAGAAATGCAAAGTTTTTTTATATTTAATCCACAAACTAAAAAATTTATTCCTCAGATTCTACCCATTGATCAAAATGATCTTACGACTTTAATGTTATAAATTTCTATCCTTGAGCCCATTTTTCATACCATAAAAGGGCAATCATTGTTTTTACGTCTGTAATTTTTCCAGCCTTGAGCTGTGCTAGGGAATCCTTAAGTGTCATTGGAAGGAGCTCAATATTTTCTCCTGGATCCAGGTTTCTTTTTTGAAGAATAAGGTTTCGAGCAAAGTAACAATCAATTTGTTCCGTAGAATAACTAATTACAGGATGAATTGTGCACATAAATTCTAATTTTGAAGCCAAATAGCCTGTTTCTTCAAGAAGCTCCCGGCGTGCGGTCTCTTCATAGCCTTCATTTGGATCTCGTTTTCCGGCAGGGAATTCAATAAAAATGCTTTTCATTGCATGTCGATATTGTTGAATAAAAAGAAGGCGCCCGTCCGGTAGGATCGGCACAATTAAAGAGGCGCCAGGGTGTTCAAAATATTCTCTTGAGTAAGTTTGGCCATCGCTTTGTTCGATTTGATCGCGCTTTATTTTTAAAAAATGACCGTTAAATGCAATTTCAGATTTAATAGTTTTTTTTTTCATGTCGCCCTTTTATATAAGATTTTGATTATTTCTTCACGGGATTTTGGGTTTGAAAATAGTTTTTAAAAAAAGTTCCACGGGCTTCAAAATTAGAAAACTCATCTAAGCTAGAGCCTCCAGGGCTTAAAAGCACCCAATCCCCTAATTTTGCATATTCTTTTACGTATTTTAAAGCATCTTCTAATTTTAAAAAAGACTTTCCTGGAAGGTGGGATTTGCCCTGAGCCAGGCGAGCGCACTCACCAAAAAAGAAAAAACGTAATTTTTTTTGATCCATGAGCTTAGTTAAATTATCCCAAGGCAGGTTTTTATCACGCCCACCTAAAAGCAAGATAAGTCGCTTATCTTCTGGTACTGAAGTCAATAAGGAGCTTACTGAGGCAAGAACACTGTCAATGGCTGTTGCTTTACTGTCGTTGATGTAGTGAATTCCCTGAACTTCTCCTAGATTTTCTAGGCGATGTTCGAGCCCCTTGAAGGCCATAATCGCATCTATTGAGGAAGATCCCCAATCCAAATCTATGGCGAGCCGTAAAGCCAAAGCGACGTTGTCGCGATTGTGTTCACCTAAAAGGGAGATTCGATTCCAATTTAAATCTTTAAAGTGTTCGTCTTTTTGATCTACCCATTTTATATGTGAAGATCGGGCCTTAGATTTTGGCATGTGATTGGTTGCAAAACTTAAAAGCTCTCCCCCACGTCGATTTAAATAAAGAGTTCCTTTTGTTCTGGATAGAATTGACCATTTTGTTTCATAATAATCAAAAATACTATTATAGCGTTCCAGATGATTTGGTCCCAAATGAGTGATGATGGAGTGATTTAATTTTAATGGATTTACGTTCTCTAGTTGATAGCTTGAGAGCTCTAAAATCACCCACTTCGCGCGAGTTCTTTTTCTCTTTTTTACATCTAAAATATATTGAGCTAATGGGATACCAAGATTCCCACCAACGAATATATTTGAAGAATTGGCGGCGGCGGCGACGCCAATTAAAGAGGTGGTCGTACTTTTTCCAACAGATCCGGTAATGCCTATGGTTTTTTCTGTGGTTAAAAATTGTGAGGCAAAACCTAACTCACTTGTGATGAACACTCCGGCAGATCTCACTTGTTGTACCCAGGCCTGATTTAAGGGGATACCAGGTGAAATAATTAATGTTCGAGGTTTCTGCAATAAAAAATCGTCAATATCTGAGTACTGTGCTTTTTGAGGTTTTGAATCAAAAGTAAGTAGTTCAGAGTTTTTGTAACCCAAGAAAAGCAATAGCTCTTTGGTGGCGTGTCCGCTAATACCTAAACCAACAATTCCAATAGGTGTAGGAAGTGTATTATGTATAGCTGATAAAGATTTTGATTTTGTATCTGTCATTTTGGCTTTTATTCTAAATGATCCTTGTTCGAATACACAAATAAATTCTTTCGGACTTGATTATTATTCAAACATTCTGAATGATGGATTTAATGCAAGATTTTACAAAAGCTTCAAATACAGCCATAATTAGTGATCTTCATTTGTGTGAGGCTGAGCCTGTGAACGCTCAATTTCCTTTGTGGAAAAAATATAAAACGCGAGAATTCTTTTATGATTCTGAGCTAGTAAGCTTTTTAGAGCTCATTGAAAAAAAAGCCAACGGGCAAAAAGTTGAGTTGATTTTAAATGGCGATGTTTTTGATTTTGACAGCTGTATGCGATTGCCCGAGCGACCCACCTTTAAGATCTCTTGGTTAGAAAAAAAAAGAGGTTTATACCCGCGTTCAGAGAGATCTGTTTTTAAAATTCAACAAATTCTAAAGGATCATCCTACATTTATTTCGGGCCTTCGAAATTTTATTTTAAAGGGTCATCATATAATTTTTGTTATTGGAAATCATGATTTAGAAATGCATTTTTCCGATGTTCAAAGTGAAATTATACAAAGTTTAAATCTACCTGGGGAGTTAAGAAAGTCCATCCGATTTGTAGAGTGGTTTTACATTAGCAATCAAGACACATTGATCGAGCATGGAAATCAATACGATCCTTACTGCGTATGTGAAGACCCCGTAAACCCATTTGTTAAAGGATATAATTATTTACATTTAAAAATTCCTTTTGGAAATTTAGCTACAAGATACATGGTTAACGGGATGGGTTTTTTTAACCCTCATTCTGATGCTAATTATATAATGACATTTAAAGACTACATTCGTTTTTTTATGAAATATATGTTTCGTGCTCAACCAGATTTAGTGTTTGTTTGGTTTTTTGGTTCTATCACTACGCTTTTTCAGTCCTTTGTGAGTCAACTCGGCTCACCTGTTAGAAATCCTCTCAGCATTGAAGATAAGATACAAAATATAGCGATCAAGTCCAACGCTGAGCCTCGGATGGTTCGTGAGCTGCGGGAATTGTTTGTAAATCCTGCTGCAAGAAATCCATTTCTTTTGATGAGAGAGCTTTGGTTGGATAGAGCTTTTTTACTTTTGCTTGGATTGTTTTTTTTGTATCAAATTATGACGTCTATGAGTTCTTTATTTGGGATTTCAATCTGGTGGGGGCTATTGCCCGCATTACCCCTTCCTCCATTTTTCCTATTTTACAGTAAGTCTATCACATCACGAGTTTCATATTATAAAGAGGTCGACGAGAAAATTTTGTCAACGATTGGGGCCATTACCAAGGTGAATCGGATAGTTTTCGGACATACACATAAACCAAAGCATGAAATTGTAGGTCCCATTGAACACTTGAATTCTGGAACTTGGTCTCCCGCCTTTTCTGATGTGGAATGCACGAAATCGATTGGTAAAAAAACATATGTTTGGATATCGAAGGATCCGACGGCTGGAGAGGGCTCCAGCAGAAAAGCAGAACTTTGTACCTTTTCAGCTTAGTCCCGGTCTAATTAATTTCTAATTGATGCAAACAACTATTAACTGCAAGATCTGCAAATTTTGAAAAGTTAGCATGGGCTTCGCTCATGGCCATAATACAAAGACCAGTGATAATTCCTTGAATAGCTATGGATTGATTTATTAACTCATCCCTACTGATTTGTTTTTTTCCTAAAAGTTGTCCTTCAGTGGCGAGCACCATAGTAATTAAATTTAATATTCGCTCTCTACCTGTGCTTCGAATGCGCAAATTAAGAGAGGAAAATTCAGAATTTACAGCACTCAGGTGATAGAAGGCTGTCCAAATCGAACTAAAAACTTTATCTTTATCAGCGAGTTCAAAAGGAGCTCGAACATAAGCCTCAAGAGCTTTTCTGGGGTTATGTGCACTTTTTTCTGTGTTTTCCACAGAAAGTTGTTTGAGCTTTTCAAGCTCTCCCTGGGTGAGTTCCATCAGTAGGACTTCTAAATTAGGAAAATGATAACCCAAAAGAGCCTGGGGGATTTTGGCAATTTTTGCAATTTGAGAATAACGAAGGTTGTGAACACCTTCTTTCGCAATAATTTCTCCGGCCACAGAGAGAACTTTTTGGCGTGTTTTTAAGCCACGATGAGATTCCATTCTATGAGCCGTATTTTTAGGTTCTTTTTTCTTTTTAATTTTTTGTTTTTCTAGCATAAGACTTTTCATATTTATTTTATTCACTGGGTTTGGTTGTGTGGGACGCTAAAAATCTAACTCAGCCCATTGGATTACGCAACGAGCC
>DAIRER010000504.1:0-1737 GCA_036795495.1 Pseudobdellovibrionaceae bacterium
ATCCTACATCCATCAGGTGATTCTTAATGCAAAAGCCCTTGCGAATGAATTGATGGGACTTGGGTTTAATCTTGTGACCAATGGTACAGACAATCATTTGTTATTGGTTGATTTAACGAATAAAAATATAACAGGAAAAGAGGCTGAATTGGCTTTGGATGAGGCTGGAATAACAGTGAATAAAAACACTGTACCTCAAGAAAAGCGCTCTCCTTTTGTTACAAGTGGGATTCGCATTGGAACACCTGCATTGACCACTCGAGGAATGAAAGAAAATGAAATGAAACAAATTGCTCATTGGATAAAGGAAGTTCTCGAGCATAAAGAGGATCAAAATATCAAGACCAACGTCCATAATGAGATAAAAAAATTAAGTCATAAATTTCCAATTTATTCAGCCTAGTGTAAAGTACAACTCAGAGGATGACGATTTGAAACCTATTTTGTTTTTTTGTTATTTTTTTTCTATTGCATTTTTGGGTGTATCCATCACCTCTTGTATTTCTAGAACTACTATGAAAATCAATGAATCTCGTCAGCCGAGTGCTCAAAATGAACCTCAACTTCAAAAAGAAATAACCCCTGAATTTACAATAGCTAGTCCGCTCCCTACTATGAAATCAAATCTCACAGATTCTTCTGTTTATTTTGACTGGCCTGTGGATAAAGCAAGACTCACCAGAGGATTTTTACCTAACAAAAGAAAACCCCATTTAGGGATTGACCTTGCGTCTCCTCGTGGGACTCCTATTTTTGCCTCAGCAAAGGGAACTGTGATCTATGCGGGACGCGACTTTAGAGGCTATGGGAAAATGGTTCTTATTGAGTCAACCAACGAATGGGCGACCCTTTATGCCCATTTGGATAAAATTTATGTGTCCGAGGGACAAACTTTACAGATGGGCGATACCTTAGGCAGTATGGGTAGAACCGGTCGAGCCTCTGGAACACACCTCCATTTTGAACTCAGAAAAAAGAAATCTCCTGTGAATCCATTGGTCTATCTGCCAGAGTCTTTAGGCGGAGTTCGAAAAATCTCCAATAACTGAAAAAAATACATTCGTATTTTATATTTTTGTGAATTTAATTTAACTAAAGTAGAATCGCCCTCAATCATACCATTAAAATGGGGGGGGGATTATGAAGCCTTACTTATTTACTTTAATTTTTTCTATTACATTGGGACTTTTTCAGCCTGTTCATGCAGAGCAAACCACAGACCCACTTACTGAGACTTCAGAAGTTACTGAGGTTAAGACAGTCCGGCCTGCAGAAGTATTTTCTGATAAAAAAGATACTTTTTGGGGGAATTTGTGGGAAAAACTAAAAGTAAAAATTAAACTAAAAATCATTGATCAAAATGTTTCTAATAATGATTATAATCTGGGAATACGCCTCGACTACGAAGGTATTTCAAAACCTGCTTTTATCAAGGACTTTCATCAGCGACTTGATATTTGGACTGTAAAATTAAATTTAGGCTATGAAAAATCTTTTAATATTGGTTCTGATTTTTTTGCCCGTGTTAGCTTTTCAAGACTTTTTGATGAAAAAAATCTTTCTTTAAGTGAGCCTTATTATCCCAATAGAATTCCACTTACAACCAAAGAAGCCATTGATAAGTTATCTCCTGGTGATGCTATCCGTATTGAATTTAGCTCAGATCCTTATTTTGGAAAAACAAAAGAAGACTTGTTTAATTCAAAATCAAGTTGGAATGCCGATTTAAAACTTTCA
>DAIRER010000505.1:0-1731 GCA_036795495.1 Pseudobdellovibrionaceae bacterium
GTGAAGTTTTAATTTTTTCAGCCCAAGTTGTTAAATGGTCTTTTAAAGCCTCAGAGAGGGCGAGCGTTTCTAAACAAAAAGATCTAACATCTTTCAGCTCGATCGTTTTTAAAACAGCACTTTTGTTAAGTCTATTCTTCCAAACTTCATAAAGGTCTAAACTTTGCATAAAAGGGCGTACACCCATTTCAAGAACTTCTTGGGCATTTTTGGTATGTTGGAATTGAGTTAACGCTTCTTCTGGGCTTTTCAGAGGATTTAAAGTGTTTAAAAAATCTTTACCTGGAAGGCTCGTCGCATAGCTTTTGATTTTTTCTGTAATTTCAAGCCAATCTAAATTTTGAAAGGGAGTTTTATCGTTTTTCATTTGTGTCTTCTTTTTTTAAAGGTAATTGAGCCCCTAGAATTATAAAAAATAAAATCAACCAAAATAACCAATCCCAATGCCCCCATTGTACAAAAAATGTTTTAGTGGGTGAACTAGAAAAAGGAATAGTAAAATGAACAATGGATTCCGTTAAAGTCGTTGATGGATTATAAAGATTTCCCATCTGGTCTACCCCTGTTGAGATACCCGTATTGGTGGCTCGTAAAAGAGGGAGTCGGGTTTCTATCGATCGCGCTGCGGTCATATAAAGATGTTGAAGCGATTCGAATTGCAATTTTTTTTGTAAGGGTGGGGTAAACCAAGAGTCATTAGTTAAATTCACCAAAATCTGTGCTCCTTGCTCGGACAGCTTATTTGAAAAACTTGAAAAGAGTCCTTCATAACATATCTGCGGTCCAATTTTTAAGGGGCTATTTTCAACTTTCAAAGCGAGCGTTTCTGGACCTTTTCCTTTTCCAAAGTCAGAGACAAAGGGAAGAAGTTTATAAAGCCATGGATAAGCCTCTCCAAATGGAAGGTACTCTCCAAAAGCTAAAAGAATACTTTTCCTATATACAGAAGCTTCTGAGTTTTTTTGAAAGACAAAGAGAGCATTGTAAAGATAAGATCTTGGAGATTTTAAAGGAGTGTGGCGAGAAAGACCTCCTGTCAATATTGGAATACTCAATTGATTTGTAAAATTCAATAATTTTCCGGGGATATATTGATTGTAAAACTCAGGATCTAATTTAGCGGGGATCGCTGACTCTGGCCAAATGAGAAGTTGGGTTTGAGGATGTTTTTTTAGAGCTTCAGTTGAAAGTTGAATATGTTTATTTAAAATAAAATCTTGATAGTTTTGATAGCCTTTTTCGGCAACTAACTTTTCGTGATTTCCAATATTGGCTTGGATCATGGTTACATTTAGTTTTTGATCCGGGATAGGGATTTGTTGAGCATGCCAGTAGCCCCATCCATTCAGAAGTGCAAAAAATAAAATCAAGGCAAAACTTTGAAGCTTCAAGTCCTTGAAAGTCGAGTTTCAATATTTTCTTTGTAATTCATCCATAAGACGGCGACGCCAGCATTTAACAAAAGAATCAGAGTCGAGAGCCCCTCAAATCCAATAAGATCTGCTAACTGAAAGGCCGGGTAATTTCCATAGAGCAAGGTATAGCCTAGATTCCAAGGGAAAATACTAGGCCAAATTCTTTCAAAAAGACTATGTCCCAGGGCAAAAAGAAAAAAAGTTCTGGTTTTACTTAATTTGAAACGTTGAGAAAGATAAAAACTTAAGGCTAAACTGATGGGAATATAGAGATGGGCCAGGCCTCCGAACAAAATCAAAGCTCCCAAAGAGAGAA
>DAIRER010000048.1:0-8805 GCA_036795495.1 Pseudobdellovibrionaceae bacterium
TGGGGCCATTTTACTTAAATGAAATGTAAAAAACATTGCCAAAGAATACACTTCTTGACCACGGCTACAAGCGGCGGACCAAACGTGAATTGTCTTATCTCTTCGATTTCTTGCTCGTTCAATCGCCTGTGGTAAACCTGAGTTTAATAAATATTCAAAATGAGAAAATTCTCTAAAAAAATACGTATGATGCGTGGTCATCAATGACATTAGAGCCTGACTTTCAGATTCTTTGTTCTTTTCTAAATATTTAAAATATTCTTGAAAAGTAGGGATTCCTAACCTCATCAGTCGAGTTTTTAATCGGTTTTCAACCATGGAGTGCTGTCGTTCTCCAAGTTGAATTCCAGCCATTTCTGAAACGACCTTAGAAACTTTTTGCACTACAGATTTTATAACTTCAGCCGTTTCAAATTCCATAAATTAACTACTCCTTGAACCCTGGATCGTTTGAGGATGGTACAAATTCAGATCCAGCAGCTTGTTTGTGAGAAAAATCATGATGTTGAGAGTGTTCTTCTTTCACAGTTTCAACGGGAGGTTTCGAGTTTATTGTTTTATGTTCATTTTTTTTATTTGAACTTTCAAACTTTTTCTGAAAAGAATAAACATTGGCCTTAGCATGTGATGTGTTTGATTTGAATCCCTCAGAACTTTTTGAAGAGTCTTTTAAGTTCACTGTGGATAAAGAGCCTTCACCGTGAACAAATGTTAATAATGTTTCAACGGATTCACTTAAACTGTCTGCTTCTTGTTTTAATTCTTGAGCTGAAACAGATGAGCTTTGAGCCACCGATGTATTCTGCTGGGTAACAACTTCTAGCTGTCCAATGGCCTTTGATATTTCACGAATTCCTGTCGCTTGTTCTGTTGAAGAAACTGAAATTTCAGATACCATTAAATCCAAATGTTCAACATTTTTTAATATTTCATCAAGAGAGTCGTTACATTCGTTAGCCGTATCATTTCCCTCTTGAATTCTTTTCTTTGAATCTGACATCAGTCGATCCACTTTATTTCGAGTTTCATTAACAATATCTTCAACTTTATGGACAGAGGTCTCTATCAACTGACTGATGTCTTTTGCGGCACTGCCAGACATTTGTGCGAGATTACCCACTTCTTCAGCCACAACTGCAAATCCTTTTCCGTATTCTCCAGCACGAGCCGCCTCAACAGAGGCATTAAAAGATAATAACTTCGTTTGGAAGACGATTTCATTGATCACTTTAGTTTTATTCCCAATATCATTAATTAATTTTGAAATTTCAGAGAGCTGCTGATTGCTTTCATTCATTTGTTGGCCAATTTCTTCATTCGAATGATCAATCTGACCAATGGCTGTGAGCATTTGACTTACGACCTGTTTTCCTCTTTCTGCAGCAGATTTACTATTTTGCGAAACATTTTTTGAACTATTCGCATTTTCGGCACTCTTATCTACCATCGCACTGATCTCATCAACAGCAGCGACGGTTTCTTGAAGTGCTGCCGCCTGTTCTGTGGCTGATTCGGAAAGCTGCACAGAGGAACTGGCTATACGAACCGAGGACTGGTGAAGTTCCTTTGAGTTTTTATTTAAATGTGTCGCAATTTCATTTATATATTTAGAAACCATGACCGCAAACCATATGGAAAACACAATAAAAATAAATAAACTTGAACCCATGATAAAAAAGAAATTATTTTCAGCCTTAATTTGATGGGCATAGGAATCTTCTTTAGAATCATGTACAAAGGCAATCCAACCCAATGATTTAATCCATTTTTTATTTTCGATAGGGTGATATCCAACCACATCATCATATTTTTGTGAATCATAGCGTGAAATAGAAACACCAGATTCTCCTTTAAGTGCGTTTTGACCAGCTGGAATATGTTTAGAGGCAAAGTTTTCTTTTAAAAGAACATTTTCCTGATCTTCAATTACAACAATTTCATTTGTATTTTCATTACTCGTGATAAAGGATATTACGAGACCTTCTTTATTTGTTAAAGTAATCTCTGGCCGATGATATCCCGATTTTTTAAGTCCTAAAAAGGATTCTGTCAGTTCAAATTCAAACCATTTTTTATTTGCTCGATTTGTAATCACACCAATGACTTCACCTTTATTATTTTTAATTGTCGAAGAGAAACTACTGCCTAGACGGCGCTCTCCTAAAGATAAATCAATTATTGGATCCATTAAAATATCTTCGATATAGGTTCCAGCATAATTTTTAGATGCATCATTTGTAAATTTTTCAGCTAAAGAATTTTGAAACCAAGATTCTTTCTTATAGTCATATTTCTTTAGTGCACTTATATTCAATAATTTACCTTGTGGGTCTTTTGTATTTGAACCTATATAATTACCATCCCTATCAACCACTAAAACAACATCATATATTCCATAAAGCGCAACATATGAGTCTAAAACATCATTAATTTTTTCCTGATTAAATGTTTTAACTGTCTCATTTAAAGCGAAAGCTTGAACATCCCCATAACGTTCAAATAACTGAGCCGCAATTCGTTCTCCTAAATTTTCAGCCGCTGAACCGATTCTTGCATCAGCATCAACCTTAGTTTCCTCAAGAACATATCTTAAGTTAATAAAACTGGCTAGGGCGATTAAAGACACCATAAACACACCCGCACTAATAATTTTCGCTTTCAATGATAATTTATTTAAGTTCATTTTTATTCTCCTTAATTATGCCGCTTGATTTTTATTTTTTTTAGATATTGAATTTCGATCTTCTACGGATAGAGCTTTTGATACATCTAATAATAATATTAAATGATTATTTTTTCGAAAAACTCCTGCCACATAATCCGATGATTTAGAGGAATCTATCATTGGTTTTGAAGAAATATCTTCACTGGATAAGCTCAAAACCGAGTTCACTCGATCCACTACAATCCCAAGATTGTAATCACCAAGATCTAAAATCATAACAGTGATTTCATCACTCGGAGACGGTTTAATTCCTAATTTAACTCTTAAATCGATGATTGAAATCACACTCCCACGCAGATTCATAATTCCTAAAAAATGAGCTGGCGTTTGCGGAACGGGCGTCACTTCGGGAAGCCCAATCACTTCTTTTACCGATAATAGTGGGAGAGCAAACTCTTCAGTTCCTAATCCAAAACATAAATACCTCGTAGACTCACTCATGATGCGATTCCTCCTATTTTTATATCACCTTTAACGGGTTGCACGGGCGAATAATTATTTGTAATTTTTCTTTTTAATAAATCTTGTGGTTCGATAATTAATGCAGGCCGTCCATCACCTAAGATTGTACTGCCACTCACACCTTTTATGTCGGAGAGATCTCGCCCAAGTTGCTTAATTACAACTTGATACTGTCCTAATATATCGTCGACTAATATTGCAAAAGGTTGTTTTCCACTCTTAATCACCATGGCAATCATTTCGTGTTGGGGCGTATTATTTTTGATTCCAAAAAAATCACCCAATCTCACTAAGGGCATATTTTCTCCACGCAACATCAAAACATCACCTAACCCCGACTTAGTCTCGATCATATTTGGATTTGGCTTTAGGGTTTCATAAACATGATTTAATGGAATTACAAATTTTTCTCGTGAATAAGTCACAACCATGGCTTCAACTATTGCCAAAGTCAGAGGTAAAGTAATTCTAAATAAAGAACCTTTTTCCAACTCTGATTCCATTTGAATTTCACCACTGAGTTCTTGAATGTTTGAACGTACAACATCCATACCGACACCTCGACCAGAAACATCTGTGACTTTTTCTTTCGTAGAAAATCCTGGAGCAAATATTAAATTTAATGCTTCACGATCTGTTAAGTTAGCCGTTGATGATAAAATCCCTTTTTCAATAGCTTTTTTCTTTAAATAGTTGGGATCAATCCCTCCACCATCATCTTTAACTTCAAGAACTAATTTTCCAGACTGATGAAATGCACGAAGTGTAACATTGCCTTTCGCGGATTTACCTCTTGAAACTCTCACATCTGAAGATTCAATACCATGATCAACAGAGTTTCGAATCAAATGAACTAAGGGATCATTTATTTTTTCTAATACAGTTTTATCAAGCTCTGTTTCTTCACCTTCTAAATGCAGGGTGACATCTTTATTCAGTTGCTGAGCGGTATCTCGAACTATTCGAATCATCTTTTGAAATGTTGGCTTTACTGGCATCATACGTAAACTCATTGATAGATCTTGAATTTCTTTACCGACTTTTCCTAATTGCAGAACTGTCTTTTTTAAGAGTTCTGAATTAATTTGATGAACTTGTTCTTTCATTACGCTTTGAAGTATCACCATTTCTCCTACAAAATTGATAAGTAATTCAACTTTTGATAATGCAACTCGAATACTTTCATCTGTTGCCCCTTGGCTCGCAGGTTTAGAATTTGATTTTGTTGGTAAAACATTAGAAACCGGTGGACTTTCTTGAATCTCAGGTAGAACTTTTAAAATCGGAGTTACATTTGACATAACTGCATCAAGAGCCACAACAGCCACGGATTCATCATTTGAATTTAAATCTTCACTCGAAATTAATTCTTCAACAATTAGTTTTTCTTCATCCGATGATTCATTCTCTATATTTGAGTTTTCTTCTGAGGATTCTACCGAGACTTCTTCCGAGGCTTCTTCTGAGACCTCAGTTGAAACTTCTTCACTTGTTTCAGAAAAATAAGTCAATTCATGAATTAAAGTTTTACTGTCTAATCGAGCATCTAGATTTGATTTTAACTCACTAATAAAAAGTCCAATATGATCATTGGCCCTTAAGAGAAGATTTATGACTTGTGGAGTTGTTTTTAATTCTCCATTTTTAACTTTCAGAATAAAGCTTTCAAATTCATGCGTAAAGGCTCCGAACTCATCAAACCCAACGGCTTTTGATGAACCCTTTAGGTTATGAGCAAGCCGAAATATCTTATTTAGATTTTCTTCATCTTCTGGATTCGTTTCCAACGCTAAAAAGCACTGTTCTGTATCTGAAACGGCTTGTTCTGCTTCATCGAGAAATCCAAGCTTAAGTTCTTTTTCAAATTCTTCCAAAACTTTACTCCTTTGTAATGAGTAAAAGTTATATCGGCGGCTTCTAAAAAGACTTAAGACCAGTTTTCTCTTAGATTAGACGATAGTCTGTTTTATTTTATAGATGACTTTCTGGACTTAAATAAATGTAATAATTTTCCGATTATAGAAGTATGAAAAACATATTTAATTCAAAAAAACTATCCGAACAATTTCAAAATTTTTACCTTGGATTTGATCAAATATCAGATCGATCACGCGACCTCTACTCGGGTAGCGAGCAGTTAAAAAAATCTGCCTCAGAAGAAAGCTCAGCGATCCAAACATCTTCCAGTGCGATGAATGAAATCTCTTCTATGTTATCAATGACAGTGAATACAACCAAAGATCTTCTTGTTTCAGCGTCTCAAGCTACAGAAGCTGTTCAAAAAGGGCAAGAAAGCCTTCATGAAGTCAAAGATTCTTTAACTAGCATTAAAGATGCAAGCCTTGATCTTCAAACAGTCGTTCACAATAGCTTAGCTGACCTTAAAGAGATTACAAAAGCGATGAATGACATCAAAGCAAAAGCCAGCGTTATTAATGAAATTGTATTTCAAACAAAGTTATTATCATTCAATGCTTCTGTAGAAGCTGCCCGAGCTGGAGAAGCTGGAAAAGGATTTTCAGTCGTTGCAGAAGAAATGTCTAGACTCGCTCAGCATAGCGGATCTGCCGCAAAAGAAATTGAAGCGATCCTCCAAGAAAGTTCACAAAAGACAGTTGATAGTATTTCAAAAATTCAAAAAACCTTAGAAAAAAGCACAAATGAATCTATCCAATTAACTGAAAAAGCCGTTTCCTTAGGTGAAGAATCCGATCAACACTTTCAAACTATTTTAGATTCTGTTTCTAAAACAAAATCCTTAGTTGAAGCCATTGAAGAAGCTTCTCGTGAGCAATCTATAGGTGTGAACGAAATAACTAAATCAATGGAAACTCTGACTTCTACAAGCCAAATGCTTTCAAAAATTGCAGAATCAACACATGAAAGTTCTGTTTTTATTGCTCAACACACAGAAAAACTTTCTACTGCTTTATTTGAACTTTCTGATGAAGCCGGGGCTCAAATCTCTAAAATAGTAAAACCCTTTAACTTTGCTGCCGCTAAAAGTGCTCATGTGGATTGGAAAATGAAACTTTCGAATTACTTAAAAAACCCCGACCACAGCTTGGACTCTTCAAAAGTTTGCTTGGATAACGCCTGTGTTTTAGGAAAATGGATCTATGGAGATGGCCAAATGTACAAAAACCAATTTCATAAAGACTTTGAAAATTTAAGAGTCTCACATGCTGATTTTCATACCACAGCAGGACAAATTATTGACTTTATTCATGAAGGAAAAAAAGAAAGTGCTCAAAAACTTTTAAGTCCACATGGGCATTACTCAAAAGTTTCAGAACAAACCATTGATTTAATAGACAAACTTAAAAATTTAGTTGAGGGTCAAACAAGTTCTAGCTCAACTAAAGCCTCTTAGAAAGATTCTATTCGAATAAATATTTGAATAATTTAATATTCACTCCACTTACCATAAGAAATTCTTTTGAATGGTATTACTTTAATTCCATTTAAATCTCAAATTGAAGTAATTTTTTCATTTGTTGCTTAATTCAATGGCAATTCTAAAATCCTTTGCTAGAAGCCGCTTTAATGTGACGTTAGAAAACTTCACATAACAAAACAATTCAATAAAGGGGGAAAAAATGAACTTAACCGTTTTATCTATGGCTTTACTTGTCGGCACTATGACCGCAAACCTAAGCTCTGCAAATGTACTTCAAGGATCATCCGATGCATCAGGACAAATATCATCTGATTTCGCGATGGCTGTAAATACGGCTGGAGCTTCATCTTGGAACACAATGACCAATATGATGACTTCAAGTGCCAATGCTACAGTTGGGGCCTATCAGGGAACTAAAAACCTTGTTTTAAAATCATGGAATTGGAGTAACGACAGTTTTGTAGCTGTTTTCGCTTGGTCGGGTGAGTTTTCACAAAATCCATCAGAAAAAACATCTGAATCCTTAAACTACGTAATGACCTCAACTGGAAATCTAGTTCAAGCCAGCCTGAATGGTTCTGGGAAGATGATCAACGTTGTCGTCACACAGTCAGGAAATGTTTTATCTGCGGTTGGTGAAGCCACAGTAGGAGTCGCAGGATCCAGTGTTGCCGCCGGAAAATACTTATTAGATGCTGCTGGAAATTTATGGACAAAAACTAAGAAAGTGGCTGGTCAAGTGGTAACAGCTGCAAACAATTCAGTTCCCGTAACTTTGTCAAAAAATGTATCTGGAGATCTACTCGTTGTCAGCAAGAAAGCAAGTGACGTCGTTGTAACGGGTTTAAAATCATCAGTCAAAGTGGCCGGAAATTCTTCAGCAACTTCTATGGAGTATACTAACAAGTGGATCGTGAAACCTGTATCTAAAGGTTTACAACTCTTATCAAATGGTTCAGAAGAAATTTGGGTTGCCTCTGCAGATTTTTTACAACGCCTTAAAGCAAATTCTGTTGAAACTGATTTAACAAATTATTCAAATTAATTTCAATCAATAATAGATTAATTCTATTATTGATTTCTTTACGGGGGGGGGCCTCTTGTTTCAAAATATTTTACTTAAAATAAATCTATTACTTTTATCTTGTATTTTGATCAGTCCCCCTGTCTTTAGTTCACAAAATTCCGATCAATGTCTTTCTTTTAGAAGTAAAACAACGACCTGTTCACAACCAAAGCTGTCTTCAGATCAAGTGACTTCATCTTTGATATTAACTGAAAAAATTAAACAAAAAATTCTTGAAATCGAAAAAACAGAAAGAGCACTTGGCAGAGAATTTAAAGTTGCTTTAATCAATCGTCAGGGGCTGAATTTAGATTATTTATCCCCCTTAAAAGATACAAATTCAAAGGAACAATCTCGATCCCTTGAAGACTTGGTTCAAGAAGCCCAACAAGACAATCCAAACATACCTTTTCAAAAAGAGGTCAACTACTCTTATTTTTCGAGTCAAAGAAATAAAAAAGAGAAGCTGGACTTCACTCACCTGGGTATAATCCTACGCAACGATTCAAAATCAAATCCCAATGAAGGTGACTGGAGGGTCTATCAACTGCTGTGGAGTTGCGAAAAAAATCAATCCGAAATACATAGTTCCTATTTAGAAAAATTCTTTCTTGATGAGTTAAGCTCGTATCAAAGTCAAATTATGGTTTTACCTGAGTCCCTGCAAAACCAAATTGAAAGCTTAATTCTTAGACATAAAAATATAGTAAAGAGTTTGCATGGAAATAGCCAATCATATAATGCAGCTGCTCATTGGAAAATTCTAGATGAGCAAAACTCTAATCAGTGGGTCCTTGAAGTTTTAGCGGCAAGTCTTAAGCCCATTGGACAAGTTAAAAATCGCGAAGAGGTTTTACAAACTTTAGTTGAAACAAACTATCAACCCACACAAGTCTTATTGAGTGGAATATATAATCTTGTCACACTTCCTGGTGCTTATAAACTGCTGCCCAATACGGCATGCTTAAAAAATCAAAAATATTCATTAAATTATGGTTTGGGTGAAATCGTAACTTCTCTGTCTATTTTAAAATATTTGAAAAAAAATCAGATCTTGACCGATTTGTATGTGGTTGATAGAAACCCTCGATGATTAAGATAGTGTCAATTTGATTGTGTAAATTCTTTTGGGCTCTTGAACCAGGGGATTTG
>DAIRER010000506.1:0-1722 GCA_036795495.1 Pseudobdellovibrionaceae bacterium
AGTTTTCAAGTACGGAAGGTAAGGTTTTATCTAAATCAAAGTTACCAGTGATAAAAAGTCCAATATTATTGGGTCGATAATAAGTATTAAAAAACTCATTACAATCCGAGGCCTTAATTTTTTCTAAATCTTCTCTAAATCCAATAATGGTCCAACCAAAAGGATGACCAGGAAAGGCCTTTCTATAGATTTGAAACCAGAGATCCAGCATTGGATTTGAATCAAATTTTGTTGAATATTCAGACCATACAGCACCCCGTTCGAGATCTAAAAGCCCATCGGATACTTTTAGATTTCGAAAACGCTCCGATTCAATTTTAAGAAGTTCGTTTAAATTTTTACTTGGCACAGAAGTGTGATAGTAGGTGGATTCAAATCGAGTGTTAGCATTGTTAATAGCACCCAATTTATCTACTTGTTGGTCAAAGGAGGGGGCTCCCATTTTTAAGGGTCTAAACATCATATGTTCAAAGAGATGAGCAATGCCCGTCGTCCCTTTTTTTTCATGCAAACTGCCGGCCTTTACCCAATGAGCCACTTGAACATTGGGTGCTTTGGGGTTGGGTGTGAGAAACACTTCAAGGCCGTTGTCTAAAATATAATGATGGGTTTTAAGATGGTCATTGATTTTAATTATTGCATTAGCTTTAGGCTTTTTGTGAATTGTGTCTTGAGCCATAATAAAAGGAGTGTAACTAGAAAGAACTAAAAAAAAAGGAATAAATAACTTCATACTAAACCTCCCCAAACATCCATCTTTTCATAAAAAGTCATGAGAGCAATCTATTTAGTAGGAACAAAGCGTTACTAGATGCCTTTTGATTAGTCATATTAGTAAATCTCAGTTAAAATTAAAATTCTTATGTTGATTTTTTTTATAGCATTTATTTTAGTGTATTTTTCATTTCCTATAGTTAAAAAGTTGGAAATCAAAGGTGTTCGTCGTGAAATTTCGACGCTCGTTCTTTTTTCAATGCTTTCCATCTTATCATTAGTATTTGTATTTGTTGTTGTGCCTGTACTGTATAGAAACATTTATGAATTTATTGTCGTATTTCCAAACTATTTAAATACGGCCCTTCCTCAATTGATCGAAAAAGTAAAATCGGTCCTTCATTCTTTAGGAATGAAAGTTGAAATTTCACCAGAGTTGTTATCAATGCAGTTAAATCTATGGATAAGAGATCAAATAACTCATTTATCCGGGGGACAAATCCAAGATATTTCTTTTTGGGTTGGAAAATTTTTGACAAATTTTCTAAGTTTAGTTCTTGGACTTCTTCAGCTTTTTTTAGTTCCTGTTTTTTATTTTTTTGTTTTATTAGACTATGAAAAGATCATATCTTTTTTGTCCTCGCTTGTTCCTCCACGGTTTCGGCAATATACAGGATGTTATTTAGGGAAAGTGAACAGTATTTTTAGTGGATTTTTGTATGGCCAATCTACCGTTATTTTTATTTTAAGCCTTCTTTATGGAGCCGGTTTTTTTCTGGTTGGTGTAGAGTATGGATTTTTAATAGGCGCCGTCACGGGATTCCTTTGCATTATCCCATATGTTGGAGCTTCACTTGGGTTTTCAGTGGCCCTGATTATGAATCTTTCTCAGGGGGCTGCTCTTTCTCAGTACATTTTGTTAACTGGGGTGTTCGTTTTAGTGCAGACACTTGAAGGATTTGTTATCACCCCTCGAATTGTCGGCAATAAAGTGGGATTGAAACCTTT